>NZ_JBAHWD010000029.1:0-110815 GCF_037044575.1 Nonomuraea sp. LPB2021202275-12-8
GCAGGACCTGCGGAGCCGGCTCGCCGACCGCCTGCCCTCCTACGCCATCCCCACCGTCATGACCGTCGTGCCGAGCCTCCCGCTCAGCGCCAACGGCAAGATCGACCGCGCCGCGCTCACCCGCCTGGCGGAGGAGCTCGACAGCGGCCATACCCAGGACCTCCCGCCCGACGGCCCCACCGAGGAGAGCCTCGCCCAGATCTGGCAGGCGCTGCTCGACGTCCCCGAGGTGGGCAGGCACCAGAACTTCGTGATCCTCGGCGGCGACAGCGTCCTGGCGACCCGCCTGGCCGAGGAGATCAGGATCGAGTTCGGCGTCGAGCTCCCGCTGCGGGACCTGTTCGCCGGGCCGACCATCGCCGAACACGCGGCCCTGATCGAACAGCGACGCGACGACCGAGCCTTCGAGGAGGGCGCGATATGACAGCCGGTCAGCTCATCGACGAACTGGCCCGCGAGGGCGTGCACCTGTGGGAGGAGTCCGGCCGGCTGCGTTTCCGCGCCCCCCAGGGCGTGCTCACCGACGAGCGGCGCGCACTGCTGGCCGCCAACAAGGAAGAGTTGCTGGAACACCTGCGCCGCCCGGCCGCGCCGGAGCTGACACCCCACCCGGACGCCCGCCACGAGCCGTTCCCCCTCACCGACGTGCAGGCCGCCTACCTGCTCGGCCGCGGCGACGCCTTCGACTACGGCGGCACCGCCTGCCAGGTCTACGCCGAGCTGGCCTTCGCGGACCTCGACCCCCGGCGGATGGAGGACGCCTGGAACAGCCTCGTCGAGCGCCACGACATGCTGCGCGCCACCGTCCACCTGGAGGGCCACCAGGTCACCGCGCCCGCCGCGCCGCGCTACCGCATCCAGGTCGCCGACCTCGCCGGCCGCGCCGCCGCGGACGTCGAGGCGCACGTCGAGGCCACCAGGACCGCCATGGACAGCCGCAGGTACGACCCGGCGACCTGGCCGCTGTTCGAGGTGCGGATCACCCGGACCGGTGAACGCGATCTGCTGCACGTCTCCATCGACTTCCTCATCGCCGACTACCTGAGCATCCAGCTCCTGCTCACCGAGCTGAAGAGCCTCTATCTCGCCCCGGGGACGGAGCTGCCGCCGCTGGAGATCACCTTCCGCGACTACGTGGCCGCCGCCCGCGGCCTGCGCGACAGCGCCGCCTACGAACGCGACCGCCGCTACTGGGAGGACCGGGCCGCCGACCTGCCCGGCGCGCCCGAACTGCCGCTGCGCGAGGACCGCGAGATCCAGGCGGGCGGCTCCTTCACCCGCCACCAGGTCACCTTCACCCCGGCACAGTGGCAGGGGCTGCGCGAACGTGCCGCGGCGCACGCCGTCACCCCCTCCACCGCCGTGCTCGCCGCCTTCGCCGAGGTCGTCGGCCGCTGGAGCCGCCAGCCCGCCTTCTGCCTCAACCTCACGCTGCTCAACCGCCAGCCCCTGCACCCGCACGTGGGCTCGCTCGTCGGCGACTTCACCACGGTCAGCCTCCTGGAGGTGGACGGCGGCGCGGGCGACGACTTCGCCGCCCGCGCCGCCGCGCTCCAGCAGCGCCTGTGGGAAGACCTGGACCACCGGCTCTACTCCGGCGTGGAGCTGATGCGCGAGCTCGCCCGCCACCGGGGCCGCGAGGCCGCCCTGATGCCGGTCGTCTTCACCAGCACCATCGGGCTCAGCGACTCCAACGGGGGCATGAACGGCCTGGCCGAGGTGGTGTACGGCAGGAGCCAGACACCCCAGGTGTGGATCGACTGCCAGGCCGTCGTCGAAGGCGGCGTCCTGGAGATCAAGGCCGACGTACGCGACGGCGTCTTCCCCGACGGCCTCGTCGAGGACCTGTTCGACGCCCTGCGCGGGCTCGTGCTCGACCTGGCCGGCGCCGACGCCGCCTGGGAGTCGGCGGCGCCGGTCGCCCTGCCCGCCGCTCACGCCGAGCGGCGCGAGCGCGCCAACGCCACCGCGGCTCCCCGCCCCACCGGGCTGCTGCACGAGCCCGTCCTCGCGCGCGCGGCGGCCACGCCCGGCGCGCCCGCCGTTATCACCGAAGAGCGCGAGCTGACCTACGGCGAGCTGCTCGCGCACGCCACCGCCGTCAGCGAGACCCTGGCCGGAGCCCGGGGCACGCCCGTCGCGATCCTCATGGACAAGGGCTGGGAGCAGGTCGCCGCCGTGCTCGGCACGCTCCTGGCCGGAGCCGCCTACCTACCCGTGGACACCGGGCAGCCGCCCGCCAGACGCGACCGCATCCTGGCCGACGCGGGAGTGACCACCGTGCTCACCCAGTCCTGGCTCGGCGCGCGACCGGCCGGAGCGCGCTGCGTGGACGTCGACACGCTGCCGCCCTCCACCGCCCCCACGCCGTCCAGCCCCGCCCGCCCGGGCGAGCTGGCGTACGTCATCTACACCTCCGGCTCCACCGGCGACCCCAAGGGAGTGATGATCTCCCACGAGGCGGCGCTCAACACCGTCGCCGACATCAACCGCCGCTTCTCGGTCACCGCGGACGACCGCGTGCTCGGGCTGGCGAGCCTCGGCTTCGACCTGTCGGTCTACGACGTCTTCGGTCCCCTGGCCGCCGGCGGCGCGCTGGTGCTGCCCGGAGCGGCCGGCCGGGGCGACCCCGCCCGCTGGGCCCGGCTGATCGCCGAGCACCGGGTGACGCTGTGGAACTCCGTGCCCGCCCAGCTCCAGATGCTGGAGCACTACCTGGCCGCCGAGCCCGAGACGGACCTGCCCACCCTCAGGCTGGCCCTGCTCAGCGGCGACTGGATCCCGGTCACGCTGCCCCCCGCCATCCGCGCCCGGCTGCCCCGGCTCGAACTGACCAGCCTCGGCGGCGCGACGGAGGCGTCCATCTGGTCCATCCAGCACCCGATCGGCGCGCCCGCGCCGGACTGGACGAGCATTCCGTACGGCAAGCCGCTCGCCAACCAGCGCTTCCACGTCCTGGACCAGGCGCTGCGCCCGTGCCCGGACTGGGTGGCGGGCGAGCTCCACATCGGCGGCGCCGGCCTGGCGATGGGCTATCTGGGCGACCCGGACAAGACCGCCCAGCGCTTCATCCACCACCCGGAGACCGGCGAGCGCCTCTACCGCACCGGCGACCTGGGACGTTACCGAGAGGACGGCCTGATCGAGTTCCTCGGCCGCGAGGACAGGCAGGTCAAGATCCGCGGGCACCGGATCGAGCTCGCCGAGGTCGAGGCCGCCATCCACGAGCACCCCGCCACCGCCGCCGCCCACGTGCTGGTGGACGGCGACGGCATGGACCGCCGCCTGGCCGCCTTCGCCCAGCCCGCCCGCCGTACGGCCGCCTCCGGGCGCACCCCGGCCGCGGCCCTGGAGGGGGAACTGCGCACGGCGGGCTCCCGCGCCGCCGACCCGCACACCGCGCACATCGACCCGGCGGAGCTCGCGGAGTTCATCGCCCGCCTCGACCGGGCCGCGGTCATCGGCATCACGCACGCCCTCGCCCGCCAGGGACTGTTCCAGCGCCCCGGAGACACGGCCACCACCGAGCAGGTCATCCAGGCCACCAAGGCCGCCCCCCGGCACCACCGCCTGGTCCGTCGCTGGCTGCGCGTGCTGGAGCACGAGGGCTTCCTGGAACGCGACGGCCACGTCCACCGCGCCGTGCGCACCGCCACCGCCACGGATCTCGACGCCGCCTGGCAGGCGGTCGGCGAGCTGCAGCGCGAGGACAGCTACCCCGCCGACCTGATCGGCTACTTCAGGACCAGCACCGACCACCTGCCCGAGCTGGTCCGCGACGAGATGGACCCGCTGCCGCTGCTCTTCCCCGAGGGCCGCCTGGAGATCTCCGAGGCCGCCTACCGGGAGAACATCATCAGCCGCTACGTCAACCACGCCGCCATCGAGCTCCTGCGCCGCGTCGCCGCGCGCCACGAAGGCGGCCTGCGCGTGCTGGAGGTCGGCGCGGGCGTCGGCGGCACCAGCGCGCAGCTGATCCCCGCGCTGGCGGAGTACGACGTCGACTACCTGTTCACCGACGTGTCCCCGTTCTTCCTCAACGAGGCCCGCGAGCGCTTCGGCGACCGGCCCTGGGTGCGCTACGGCCTGTTCGACATCAACGAGGACTTCCGCGAGCAGGGCTACGTGCCCAACGACTTCGATGTGATCCTCTGCGCCAACGTGCTGCACAACTCCCGCCACGCGGGCCGCGTGCTCGACCGGCTGGTCCGGATGCTGCGCCCCGGCGGCTGGCTGGTCTTCATCGAGACCACCAAGGACAGCTATCAGATCATGACCTCGATGGAGTTCATGATGCCGGAGAAGGATCCGCGCAAGTGGGACTACGAGGACCTGCGCAAGGGCCTCGACCAGACCTTCCTGCGCCGGGAGCAGTGGCTGGCACTGCTGCGGGAGGCGGGCGCCGACGCCACCGTCTGCCTGCCGGGCCCCGGCGACGTGACCGGTCCGCTGGGCCAGAACGTCTTCGCCGCCCGTTTCAAGGCCGACCGGGAGCCGCTGGACGTCGCCGCGCTGGCCGGGCACCTGGCCAGGCGGCTGCCCGAGTACATGATCCCGGCGCACCTGCAGATCGTCGACGAGCTGCCGCTGACCCGCAACGGCAAGGTGGACACCGGCACGCTCCGCTCCTGGCTGCCGCGCGCCGCCGCGAGCCGCGCCTCGGCGGGCGGCCCGCCCCGCGACGACCTGGAGCGCGAGCTGGCCGCGGTCTGGGCCGAGGTGCTCGACGTGGCCGAGGTCAACCGCGACGACGACTTCTTCGATCTCGGCGGTGACTCGCTCGTGGTCGCCAAGCTGGCCGCCACCGTGCGCGACCGCGTGCGGGCCGCGGCCGAGGTGCACTGGGACGACCTGGTCCGCCAGATCCTGCACCAGCCCACGGTGGCCGCCCTCGCCGGCGAGCTGCGCCGGGGCGGCGGCGACCAGGAGGACGGCGACCGCGCCGAGCGCTCGCCGCTCATCCCGCTCGGCGACCGCGCCGAAGGCCCGGCGAGCCTCCCGCCCGGCGGCGAACCCGCGGGCGCCGGACCGCTGCGCGTGCTCGTGCACGAGGGCAGCGGCACCCTGGCCCCCTACCGGGCGCTGTCGCGGCTGCTGGCCAAGAGCGGCCCGCTGGCCGGGCTCGCCGTCACCGACGTGGGCGCCTACCTCGCCGAGGAGCCGGACGGCCTGATCGAGCGCCGCGCCGCCCGCTACGCCCGCGCGCTGCTGGACACCGGCGCCGGCGCCTTCCACGTGATCGGCTACTGCATGGGCGGCCTGCTGGCCACCGAGGTCGCCAGGCAGCTCACCGAGGCGGGCGCCGACGTCGCCGGCCTCACCGTGATCAGCAGCTACACGCTGCCCAGGATCATCGAGGACGAGCTGGTCGTAGAGTACGTCTTCGCCAAGGTCATGGGCGCGGACCCGGCCGAGGCGGGCTACCCCGGCGACGAGGAGCTCATGTCCAAGGTCTTCGAGCTGCTGCTGCGCGAGAACCCGGGCCGCGTGCCCGAAGGGCGCGTCACCACGCTCACCGGCGAGCTGGCCCCCGCCGCCGAGACCTTCCGCGTCCAGGCGGCCCGCCCGCAGTCAGAGCGGCTGGCCGCCATCGGCCGCGCCGCCCGCACCGGCAGCGCCGCCGGTGCGGGCGGTGACGGCGGCCCCGCCGGCCCCGACGCCGACGTCGAGCGGCACGTCGCGACCTTCTTCCAGGTGGTACGGCACAGCCTGCTGGCGGTCGGCTGCCACGAGCCGGAACCGTACGCCGGCGACATCACGTTCCTGCGCCAGCTCGGCGACACGCGGTTCCTGCCGTGGCTGCGCGACGACATGACCGGGCTCTGGCGGGAGCTGTGCCTGGGTGAGCTGGAGGTGGCCGACATCCCCGGCGACCACTTCAGCTGCCTGCAACCGCCCAACGTCGACGAGGTCGTCAGCCTGCTCGCCGGGACCCGGGAGCGGTCATGACCATCGCGGTGATCGGATGCTACGGCGCCGTCGGGCGCGCGCTGGTGCGCCGCCTGCCGGAGCCGCTGCGGCTGGGCGGCCGGGACCTGGCCCGCGTGCGCGCGCTCGCCCGGCCGGGCGACGAGGCCGTGGCCGTGGACATCGAGCAGGGCGCGCGGCTGGCGGAGTTCTGCGCCGGATGCGACGTCGTGGTCAACTGCGCGGGCCCTTCGGCCCGCGTCCTCGACACCGTGGCGCGGGCCGCGCTGCGGGCCGGAGCGCACTACGTGGACGTGGCCGGCGACCAGCTCGACCACACCCGCCTGTCCGCTCTCGCCCACGACACCGCACCGTCCTCCGCCCGCCCCGGATCCGGGCACCAAGGGCCCCGACACCGGGTGGGCGGGCCGGCGGTGGTGCTGGCCGCCGGGATGATGCCCGGCCTGTCCGCGCTGCTGCCCCGCGCGCTGGCCGGGCAGGCCGACCGGCCCGCTCGGCTGGTCGCCCACGTCGGTGGCCTGGACCGCTTCACCAGGGCCGCCGCGCTCGACTACATCGCCTCTCTGTCCGGGGAGTACGCCACCCCGCTGGC
The DNA here is from genome assembly GCF_037044575.1 of Nonomuraea sp. LPB2021202275-12-8. NCBI lineage: Bacteria > Bacillati > Actinomycetota > Actinomycetes > Streptosporangiales > Streptosporangiaceae > Nonomuraea > Nonomuraea sp. LPB2021202275-12-8. Next base: position 6,521 of record NZ_JBAHWD010000029.1, read on the forward strand.
CGCCTGGCGCGGCCACCAGCCGATCCGCGGAGCCCTGCGCCCGGCCGAGGGCGTCGCACTGCCGCACTTCCCCGGCCGCGTCAGCGCCTACCCGTACCTGAGCCGGGAGACCGAACGGCTGGCCCGCGCGCTCGGCCTGGCGGAAGTCGAGTGGTGGAGCGTCTTCGACGGTGAGCGGACGCTGCGCGCGCTGGCCGGGGCCAGGGACAAGGCCCCCGCCCAGGCGGCCGGGGACCTGGAGCTGGCCGCCCGTCTCGACCTCCTCGGGCGCGCGCCGTACTTCCAGCTCGTCTTCGACCTGGACGGCAGGGTCCTGCTCGCCCGCGCCCCCGACAGCTACGAGCTGACCGCCGCGTTCGCCGCCGCAGCCACCCGGGCGGTGGCGGCGGGCCGGGTGCCGCCGGGCGCGCACGACGCGGCCGACGTGCTGGACCCGGCCCGCGTGCTCCAGGACCTACGCGACGACCCGGCCGTGCACGTCGTCGAGCCGTCACCCGCGCCCGTCGAGGAGGGGGTCCTGTGAGCGCGCGACCGAGGGTGCTGGTCTGCGGCACCGGGTTCGGCCGGGTGCACCTGGCCGCCCTCACCGCGCCCGGCTCGGCCTTCGAGCTCGCGGGCATCCTGGCCAGAGGCGGCGAGCGCTCCCGGGCGTGCGCCGAGGAGTCCGGCGTGCCGCTCCACACCGGCGTCGAGACGGTGCCCGGCGACGTCGACCTGGCCTGCGTCGTGCTGCTCGGCGACGTCAACGGCGGCCCCGGCAGCAGGGTGGCGGCCGAGCTGATGGCCCGCGGCGTGCACGTGCTCCAGGAGGGGCCGCTGCTGCGCGACGAGCTGGCCGGCTCGCTGCGCGCCGCCCGCCGGCACGGGGTGGTCTACCAGGTCAACACCCACTACGTGCACCTCCCGCCGGTACGGCGCTTCATCGCCGCCGCCCGCACGCTGCGGCCGGTGTACGTCGAGGCCGCCTGCAGCGTGCAGGTCTCCTACCACCTGTTCGACATCCTGGGCAGGGCACTGGGCGGCCTGCGCCCCTTCGACCTGCCCGCCCCCACGGGCGGCGGGCCCTTCCGCACGATCGACGGCACGCTGGCCGGTGTCCCGTTCACGCTGCGCGTGCAGAACCAGCTGCACCCCGCCGACCCCGACAACCACGCGCACCTGCTGCACCGCGTCACCATCGGGGCCGAGGGCGGCACGCTCACGCTGGCCGACACCCACGGCCCCGTGCTGTGGTCGCCCCGCCCGCACCTGCCCGCCGAGGCCAGGAAGACCACCCGGCTGGACGCCGCCGCCGATCCCGGGCTCGACCTGCCGACGACCAGCGCGATCGGCCCCGCGGGCACCCCGACCTACCGGGAGATGCTCGCCACCGTGTGGCCCGACGCCGCCCACCGGGCGATCGCGGGAACGTGGCAGGCCGCGCGAGACAGGATCGATCCGCTGCCCGCGGGGCAGCATTACCTTTCCGTGACCGGAATCTGGCAAACGATGGCCACCGCGCTCGGCTTTCCCGAGCGGCTGTCGGGCCCGCCGCCGCGCCCGATGCCCGCTGACGAGCTGATCGCCGCGGCGAGAACGGAGCTGGAGGGATGACCATCACGACCACCCGGCAGCGCGAGCAGTGGCTCAGACCGCTCCGCGTCCAGGATGTGCCCAGGCTGCGCCTGGTGTGCTTCCCGCACGCGGGCGGCGCGGCCGGCTTCTTCAAGACCTGGGGGACGCGCCTGCCCGACGGCGTCGAGCTGTACGGGGTGCAGTATCCGGGCCGCCAGGACCGGCTGCGCGAACCCCCCGCCACCACCATGGACGAGCTGGCCGGCCCGGCGGCGGACGTGCTCGAACCGATGAGCGAGGTCCCGCTGGCCCTGTTCGGGCACAGCATGGGCGCCGCCGTCGCGCACGAGACGGCCAGGCGCCTGGAGGCCGTACTCGACGGCCCGCTCGCCGGCCTGATCGTCTCCGGCCGCCCGGCCCCCGACCGGCTGCACCGTACCGACGTGCATCTCGGCGGCGAGCAGGCGCTGCTGGAGGACCTGCGCAGGCTGGGCGGCACCAGCGAGGAGGTCCTGGACGACCCCGCGCTGCGCGAGCTGATCCTGCCCACGCTGGCGGCCGACTACCGGATGATCGAGACCTACCGGCCCCGGGACCTGACGCCGATCCGCACCCCGGTCTGCGCCTGCGTCTCGGACGCCGACCCCGAGGTGGAGCCCGACGAGGCCGCGGCCTGGGAGCGGCACACCACCGGCCCGTTCCGGTTGCGGCTCTTCCCCGGCGACCACTTCTACCTCGTGCCGCAGCAGGACGAGCTGGTCCAGCAGGTGCTGCTGTGCTGCGGTCTGTCCGGCCGCTGGCCCTCGACCCCGTGAAACACATCACCGAGAAAGGAACCGCACCATGAGCATCGAACACGAACTGCGCGAGCTGGAGGAGAAGGGCTGGGCGGCCATCTCGGTCGGCAACGGCGACTTCTACCGCGAGCTGGTCACCGACCGCACGGTGTGCGTCGAGCCCGACGGCCTGCAGACCGGCGCCGAACTGGCCGCCGACATCGACGCCAACAAGTCGCCGTTCGACGACTACACCCTCGAAGACGTCAAGGTGCTGCCGCTCGGCGCCGAGTCGGCGCTGATCACCTACCGGGCCACGGTCCGGCTCAACGCGGCGGACTTCTCCTTCCAGCTGTACATGACCAGCGTGTACGAGCGCGCCGGGAACGCCTGGAAGCTCCTGTTCCACCAGCAGACACCGGTGAAACAGGACGGCTGACGGGCACAAGCATGACGGTGACCACTCGCGTCTGGAGGTAGCGCTCATGCACGGAGCAGGAGTCGAGGTCGAGCGCCTCCGCAAGGTCTTCGGCAAGAAGACCGCTGTGGAGGAGGTGTCGTTCGCCGTCGAGCTGGGTGCCGTCGTGGGCCTGCTGGGACCCAACGGCGCGGGCAAGACCACCGTCGTCAACTGCCTGAGCACGCTCTTACCGATGGACGGCGGCCGGGCCTCGGTGGCCGGGCACGACGTGGCGGACGACCCGGCGGGGGTCCGCGCGTCCATCGCGCTGACCGGCCAGTTCGCCGCCGTCGACGACGTGCTCACCGGCCGGCAGAACCTCGTGCTGTTCGGCAGGCTGCTCAAGCTGGACCGCCGGGCGGCCGCCGCGCGCGCCGAGGAACTGCTGACCCGCTTCGGCCTGAGCGACGCCGCCGACCAGCCGGTCAGGTCCTACTCCGGAGGCATGCGCCGCCGCCTGGACCTGGCGGCCAGCCTGGTGGTCAAACGGCCGGTGATCTTCCTGGACGAGCCGACCACCGGGCTGGACCCGGCCGGCCGCCAGGAGATGTGGGAGGTGGTCGCCGGGCTGCGCGAGGAGGGAGCCACCCTGCTGCTGACCACCCAGTACCTGGAGGAGGCCGACCGCCTGGCCGACCGGATCGTGCTCGTCGACCACGGCAAGGTGATCGCCGAGGGCACGCCGGGCGAGCTGAAGAGGCAGGTCGGCGGGCAGGTCTGCGAGGTGCGCGCCGAGCCGCGCGAGCAGGCGCTGCGCGCCCTGCGGGAGCGGCTGGCGGAGGTGTCGGAGACCGGTGGCGTCATCACCGTGCGTGGAGCCGACACCGGCACCCTCGCCGAGGTGGTCAGGGTGCTGGCCGGGGCCGGGGTCGAGACCGACGACATCCGGCTGCGCCGCCCCACGCTGGACGAGGTCTTCTTCACGCTGACCGGCCACCGTTCCAAGGAGGAGGTCGGCTCATGACGGCCAGGACCGAGGCGGGGCTCGGCAACCTCTTCGGCCAGGGGCTGCTGCTGGCCGGGCGCAACATCCGGCTCAACTCGGTGGCCGACACCATCAGCACGATGGTGATCTTCCCGGTCATCTTCGTGTTCGGGTTCCTGGCGCTGTTCGGCAACCTGCTGCGGGTTCGCGGCATCGACTACGCCCAGTTCCTGCCCCCGGCGATCGTCGTGCAGTGGATGTTCTCCGTGGCCATCACCGCCGCCTTCTTCTTCGCCTCCGACCGCCGCAACGGCATGCTGGCCCGCTACCGTTCGCTGGCCATCAGCCGCGGCGCGGTCGTGGTGGGCCGGATGGGGGCCGACAGCGTGCGGGCCCTCCTCGCCATCGCCGTGATCATCGCGACCGGGTACGTGGCGGGCTTCCGCTTCCAGGCCGGACCGCTGGCCGCGCTGGGGTTCGTCGCGCTGTCGGTGGGCTTCGCGCTCACGGTGTCGGCGGGCACCAGCGCGCTCGGGCTGGTCTCGCGTGACCCGGAGTCGGTGTCCGCGACGCTGCACGTCGTCTACCTGCCGCTGCTGATGATCTCCTCGGCCTTCGTGCCCGCCGACGCCTTCCCCGGATGGATCCAGCCGTTCGTGCGCAACCAGCCCGTGACGGCGGTGCTCGACGCGCTGCGGGCGCTGGCCGACGGCGGCCCGACGGCGGGGCCGGTGCTGACGGCGGTGCTGTGGCTGGCCGGGCTGCTGGCCGTCTTCTCGGTCGCGGCGGTCCAGGCGTTCAGGAGGGCGACATGAGCACCATCACCGAGACCGGCCTGCTCGCCGGTCGCAACCTGCGCCGGTTCGCCAAGAGCCCCCAGCTCATCGCGGACTCGGTCATGTTCCCGCTGATCCTGCTCTTCCTCATGCTGCTGGTCTTCGGCGAGCTGGTCGGCGAGGCCACCCAGGGCGACTACATCGACCGGCTCGCCCCGGTCATCGTGCTGTTCAGCGCCGCCTACGGCGCGGTCGGCACCGGAGTGGGCTTCTTCGCCGATCTGCGCGGCGGCATCGTCGACCGGTTCAGGGCGATGAACATCGGCCGGCTGTCCGTGCTGGCCGGCCGGATCGCGGGCGACCTGGTGCGGGTGCTGCTGGTGGCCGCGGTCACCACGGCCGTCGCCTACCTGGTCGGCTTCCGCTTCACCCAGGGACCGGCGGCGGTGCTCGGCTTCTTCGCCGTCGTCGTGCTGTTCGCCTGGATCTTCCTCTGGCTGGCGGTCGTGGTGGCGATGTCGGGCTCCAGCGAGCAGGCGGTCAGCGGGGCGCTCAACACGCCGGTGACGCTGCTGCTGTTCCTGTCGTCGGGGTTCGTGCCGGTCGAGCAGTTCCCCGAATGGCTGCGGCCGGTGGTCCGGGCCAACCCGCTGTCGGTGGCCGGCGACGCGCTGGTCGGGCTCTCCAGCGGCGGTCCCGTATTGCTGCCGGTGCTTTTCACCGCGGCCTGGGCGGTGGCGGCGACCGTGATATTGGTGCCGCTCGCCGTACGGCTCTACAAATAAATTCTCCGGGCCTTTTCCGGGGCCCGGAGAAAGTCCGTCATCCGGCTCGGATGTATTCGATGAGCCGGTATTCGATATGCCCTTCTTCTGCCGCGCATTTCGTGGCCCGCAGCAGGACGGGGCGCAGGGCGTGCTCGGCCGCCAGGGCGTGCACGCGGCGCTCGTCGCCCAGGTCGGTGAAGCCGAGCAGCAGCCTGCCGCCCGGCTCCAGGTGCGCGGCGGCGTCGCGGAAGAAGGCGGCGTGCGCGGCGTAGCCGGGGTCGAAGAAGGCCCGCTCCAGCGCGTCGGCGGGCTCGCCCTCGACGAAATTGGAGTTCCAGTAGATGAGATCGAACCTGTCCCCGCTGGTCAGCGGCTCGAACATGTCGCCGCAGGCCACGCGGACCACCGAGGCGACGTCATGCCGCACGGCGTTGAGCCGGGTGTTGGCGGCGGCCGCCTCGCTGACGTCCAGAGCGGTCACCGAGGCGCAGCCGCGCAGCGCGGCCAGCACCGAGATGTAGCCGGTGCCGCTGCCGACCTCGCAGAACGAGCCGTGCAGCGGATAGGGCAGCCACTCGGCGTACAGCGCCGACGACTGTGCCAGATGGGGCGCGTAGACGCCCGGTAAGAGGTCCCATTCCAGGCCGAGCAGGTGGAATGTGCGAGGGCTGGTGATTTCTCGATGGCGGGTGATGAGTTTGGCTGCTGCTTCTTGCATGTGGCCGATTATAGGCAATAGTGTTTTAACTGACGAGAGAATGGCAGGACATAAATTATGCGCACTCAGTCGGCGGCTGACCCCCTGCGCCAGTTCCAGCTCTGGCAGGAGGAGTGCCGCGAGATGCCCGACTCCGCCGTGCTGGCCACGGCCGACCACCACGGCCGTCCCTCGGCCCGCTGGGTGGACGTGGCCTACGTGGACCACGGCTTCGTCTACTTCACCAACCACGCCAGCCGCAAGGCCGCCGACGTCGCGGTCAACCCGGTGGCCGCGCTCTGCTTCGGCTGGCTCGACAGGGGCCGCCAGGTCAGGGCCGAGGGTCCGGTCGGCCGGCTGAGCGAGGTGGAGTCCGACGCCCACTTCGCCACCCTGCCGCGCTCGATCCAGCTGCTGGCCTGGAGCAGTGACCAGCGCGCCGAGATCGGCGACCGCCAGGTGGTCCGGGACCGCTTCGGCGCCGAGCGGACCCGCTTCACCGGCCAGGAGATCCCGCGCCCCGGCCACTGGGGCGGCTACCGGCTCACGCCCCAGGAGATGGAGTTCTGGCAGCGCAGGGCCGACGAGATCCAGGACCGCTTCCGCTACCTCCGCCAGGCCGATGGCTGGCGGATGGTGCGGATCGCGCCGTAAGGAGGACCAGATGATCCCCGGATGCGTACCCTGGCCGGCCGAGACCGCCCGCCGCTACCGCGAGCTCGGGCTGTGGACCGGCCAGACGCTCGACGACCTGCCGCGCGCGCACGGCGAGCGCACCGCGCTGATCTCGGGCGGCGTCCGGCGCACCCATCGCGAGCTCGCCGGGCGCGCCGCCCGCCTGGCCGCGGGGCTGCACGGCCTCGGCTTACGGCGCGGCGACCGGGTGATCGTGCAGCTGCCCAACTCCCCGGAGCTGATCGACACGCTGTTCGCGCTGTTCACCCTCGGCGCGGCCCCGGTGCTCGCGCTGCCGCCGCACCGCCGGAACGAGATCGGCCACCTGGCGGCCTCCACCGAAGCCGCCGCCTACGTCATCCCCGATCTCCACCAGGGCTTCGACCATCGCGAGCTGGCCCGCCAGATCCGCGGACCCCGGCACGTGATCGTCGCGGGCGAGCCGGCGGAGTTCACCCCGCTGTCGTCCCTGTACACCGAGCCCGCCGACCTCCAGCCGCCGGAGCCCGGCGACGTGGCTCTGTTCCTGCTGTCCGGCGGCACCACCGGGCGCGCCAAGCTCATCCCGCGTACCCACGACGACTACCTGTGCAACCTCAGGCTCAGCGCCGCCAACGCCCGCCTGGGCCCGGACGACGTCTACCTGGCCGCGTTGCCCATCGCGCACAACTACGCGCTCGGCTGCCCCGGCGTGCTCGGCACGCTGCACGCGGGCGGCAGCGTCGTGCTCACCCCCACGCCCAGCCCCGACGACGCCTTCCCGCTCATCGAAGGCGAGCGCGTCACCGTCACCGGCCTGGTGCCCTCGCTGGCGCTGCTGTGGGTGGAGGCCGCTTCGTGGAGCGGGCACGAGCTGTCCAGCCTGCGCCTGGTCCAGCTCGGCGGCGCCGGCGTCAGCCCCGAGCTGGCCCGCGACACCGGCGAGCGGCTCGGTCCGGTGCAGCAGTCGTTCGGCATGGCCGAGGGGCTGCTCAGCCAGAGCCCCCCGGACGACCCGCCCGAGCTGCTGGCCACCGCCCAGGGCAAGCCGCTGTCGGAGCACGACGAGATCCGCGTCGTGGACGAATCGGGCAACGAGCTGCCCACCGGACAGGTCGGGGAGCTGCTGGTGCGCGGGCCGTACACGATCAGGGGCTACTTCCGCGCCGAGGACCACAACGCGCGGGCCTTCACCCCCGACGGCTTCTTCCGCACCGGCGACCTGGCCCGCCGCACCGGGACCGGCCACCTGGTCATCTGCGGCCGGGTCAAGGACGTGATCAACCGCGGCGGCGACAAGGTCCCCGCCGAGGAGGTCGAGGAGCACCTGCTGGCCCACCCGGACGTGCGGGCCGCCGCCGTGGTCGCCATGCCCGACCCGTACCTCGGCGAGCGGACCTGCGCCTACATCGTCAGCCGCGGCGAGCCGCCCGCGCTCAAGGCGATCGACGCGTTCATGCGCGAGCGCGGCGCGGCGGCCTACAAGATCCCCGACCGGGTGGTCGCGGTCCCCAGCCTGCCGCTCACCGCGGTCGGCAAGGTCGACAAGGCCCGGCTGCGGAGCGAGGCGTCGTGATCCAGCAACCCGACTGGGGCGACCTGGCGCTGCTCGACCGCGTCACCAGCACCCTGAGCTCGATGCCGCCGCTGGTCACCGCGGCCGAGTGCGACCGGCTCAGCGAGGCCGTGGCCCGCGTCGGCCGGGGCGACGGCTTCCTGCTCCAGGGCGGCGACTGCGCCGAACGCTTCTGCGAGTCCAGCCCGGCCGAGGTGCGGGCCAAGCTGGCGCAGCTGTACGGCCTGGCCGGGGCGATCCGGTCGGCCACCGGCTGCGCGACGGTCCCGCTCGGCCGCCTGGCCGGACAGTACGGCAAACCCCGTTCGGCCTCCCATGAGCGCATCGCCGACGGCACCGTCGTCCCCTCCTACCGGGGCGACGCGGTCAACAGCCCCGCCGACGACCCCGGCGCCCGCGACCCCGATCCGGCCCGGCTGCTGCGGGCGCACGAGTGCGCCCAGCGGGTGCTGCGGGTGGTGCGCGACTCGTGGGCGGGCAGGCCGCCGGTGGAGCGGGCCTACGTCTCCCACGAGGCGCTGCTGCTCGACTACGAGCGCCCGCTGGTGCGCGGCGACTACGCCGCCTCGGCCCACTCGATCTGGATCGGCGAGCGCACCCGCCAGCCCGACGGCCCGCACGCCGCCTTCGCCGGCTCCGTCGCCAACACCGTCGGCGTCAAGCTCGGCCCCTCGACCACCCCCGCCCAGGCCGTACGGCTCAGCCGCCTGCTCAACCCAGACGGCAGGGCCGGGCGGCTCGTCCTCATCGTCCGCCTGGGCAGCACCCGCGTGCGCAGCCTCCTGCCGGACATCGTGGGCGAGGTCAGCAGACGGGGGAGGCCGGTGGTGTGGCTCTGCGACCCGATGCACGGCAACACGACGAAGATGGGCGCCGGGCCCAAGACCCGGCCGATGGAGGCGATCCTGGAGGAGGTCGTGGCGTTCGTCCGCGTCATGCGGGCACAGCGCGCGCACCCGGCGGGCCTGCATCTGGAGATGACGCCCGAGGACGTCACCGAGTGCATCACCACGCCCAGGCCGTTCTGCCCGGCCCCGGAGCTGCCGCGTTACCGTACGGCATGCGACCCTCGCCTGAACTCCGCCCAGGCCGCGGAGGTCGTGGACCGCTTTGTCAGCCTGTTGTGAGGAGGAGACCGGTGGCTTTCGACGGCATTCCCGGCAAGGCCTTCGACTTCTACAGGAAGCTGGAGGCCAACAACACCCGCGAGCACTGGCACGCGCACAAGGCCGACTACGACAGCGCCGTGCGCGAGCCACTCCAGGCGCTGCTGGACGAGCTGGAAGGGGAGTTCGGGCCGGGCAAGCTCTATAGGCCGCAGCGCGACACCCGGTTCAGCAACGACAAGTCACCGTACAAGACCAGCCAGGGCGTCACCATCGGCGGCGAGGGGCATGCGGGCTATTACCTGATGCTCGGCGCCGACGGCCTGTTCGCGGGCGCGGGCTTCCACGCCTTCGCCTCCGAGGACCTCACCCGCTACCGGGCCGCCGTCGACGACACCGCCGGCCCCGAGCTGCAGGCGATCGTGGACCGGCTGGCCGGGCGGGGGTTCTCGCTGGTGGGCGAGAAGCTCAAGACCCGGCCGCGCGGCTACCCGGCCGACCACCCGCGCGTCGAGCTGCTCCGCTACAAGTCGCTGGGCGCCGAGAAGCGCATCCCGAAGACGAAGACCAGCGGCAAGCGCGCGCTGCCCACGATCCGCGACACCCTGCGCGAGCTGCGCCCCCTGGTGGACTGGCTCACCTCGCACGCCTGAGTCCCGGCGCGGCCGGTCAGCCGGTCACGACCTCGCCGCCCTGCACGACGTGCCGGATGCGCCGCGGCTCGGCGAGCACGCCGATGTCCTCCAGCGGGTCGCCGTCGAGCACCAGCAGGTCGGCCCGCGCCCCCACCGCGAGCGTGCCGATCTCACCGGCCAGCCCGGCCAGCTCCGCGGCGTTCGTCGTGGCGGCGCGCAGCACGTCGATCGGCTGCTGCACCTCCCGCCGCAGCCGGAACTCCTGGTTCTGGTGCCGGTGCATGCCGCCCAGCAGGTCGCTGCCGTACGCGAGCCGCACGCCGCCGCGCGCCGCGCGCTCCAGCGCCCGGAGCCCGGCGTCCAGCACCTCGTCGACCTTGCGCCAGCTGGGCTCCGGCAGGCCGAAGGCCATGCCCTCCTCCTTCAGCGCCCAGTACGTCACCAGCGTCGGCACCAGGAACGCGTCGTGGCGCAGGAACAGCTCGACGCTGCTGTCGTCCAGCAGGTTGCCGTGCTCGATGGTGCGCACGCCTGCTTCGAGCGCGCGGTTGACGGCGCGGGCGGTGTAGGCGTGCGCGGCGACGTAGCGGTTGGCGGCCCGCGCCTCCTCGACGACGGCGCGGAGCTCGTCCATGGAGTACTGCGTGGAGTCGATGCGGTCGGTGGGGGAGGCGACGCCGCCGGAAGCCATGACCTTGATGTGGTGGGCGCCCTTGCGCAGCTCGTCACGCGCGGCGACGCGCACGGCCTCCACGCCGTCGGCGACGCGGCCGACGCCGGCGCAGCACGGATGGTCGTCGCGCTGGTTCACGCCGCGGCCGCGCAGGTCGCCGTGGCCGCCGGTCTGGCTGAGCCCCTTGCCGCAGAAGAGCACCCGCGGCCCGCGGATCAGGCCCTCCGCCTGGGCGTCCGCCAGGCCGTGGTCGGCGCCGGAGGCGTCGCGGACCGTGGTGAAGCCGCGATCCAGCATCTGGCCCATGATCCGGGCGCTGTGCGCGGTGACGTACGACGGCGACAGCGAGCCGAGCGCGGCGAGGTCGGCGGACAGGGCCGTGACGTGCACGTGTGCGTCGATCAGGCCGGGCACCACGGGCGCGCCCGCGACGTCGACGACGCGCGTGTCCCCGGCCGCGTGGAGACCGGAGCCGGTCTCGACGATGCGGCCGTCCTCGCAGCGCAGGTCCCCTTCGGTGTAGTCGCCGGCGGCCGGGTCGAGCAGCAGGGCGTTGCGCAGCAGCAGGCTCATCGGGCACCTCCGCGCAGGGCGGGCACGGCGAGCGGGGCGAGGGTCCGGGCGGCGGCGACCGACTGCTCGTCGTAGGCGCCCTCCGCGTCGAGGATGTTGAGCACTCCGAGAACCTCTCCTCCGTCGAGGACGGGCACGTTGATGATGGAGCCGCAGCCCAGGCTCTCGATCAGCTCGTGGTCGGCGAAGATCTCCCGCACGGCCGCCCGGTCCGGGCCGAGGTACGGCTGCTCGGCCTCGATGCACCGGGCCAGCCAGCCCTCCGCGACCTCGACGGTCTTCTCTCCGCCCACCGGATACGACTCGGGATGGCTGCTGTGGACGCGGCGCAGCGCCCGCCGCTCGGGGATCCAGGCGAGCACGGTGAACAGCCGCACGCCGAGCTCCTGCCGGATCGTCTCCTCCAGTTCGCGCAGGCCGGTCATCGGCGCGCCTCCTTCGCAAGGTCGGTGGGTTCGGTCAGGTCTTCGAGTGAACGCCCGGCTGTGGCCAGGCCGAACACGACCACGCAGATCACCCCTGCCACCAGCACGGCCGTGGTGAGGCCGAACACGCCGGCGAAGCCCAGGCTCGCGGCGGACAGGCCGATGATCGTGGGCGCGAGGATGCTGCCGACCCGGCCGAACGCGCTGGACAGGCCGGTGCCGGTGGCGCGGATCCAGGTGGGGAACACCTCGGGGGTGTAGGAGTAGACGCCCGCGTACGTCCCGTTGAGGAAGAACGACAGCACCGCGCCCGCGACCGTGATGGCGACCGGGGACTCCATCTGGGACAGCCAGAAGGCGCTGACCGCCGAGCCCGCCAGGTAGATGGCGATGGTGTTCTTGCGGTCCAGCCGCTCCGACAGCCAGGCGGCGGAGAAGTAGCCGGGGATCTGCGCCAGATAGATGATGATCGAGAACTCGAAGCTCTTCGTCACGGTGATGCCGCGCTGCACCAGCAGGGTGGGGATCCAGGAGAAGAAGCCGTAGTAGGAGAACGTGATCACGAACCAGATCAGCCAGATGACGGCGGTCCGCCTGGCCATCACGGGGCTCCACAGGAACCGCAGCGCGCTGAAGAGGTTCACCTTCGGCGTCTCGGTCACCGGTCGCGCGGTCGCCTCCGGCACCGGCGGGAGCGGCTGCCCGGTGGCCTTCTCCACCCGGCGTTCGAGATCGGCGACCACCGCCTCGGCCTCGTCCACGCGGCCCTGCTGCAGCAGGAAACGCGGCGACTCGGGCAGCGACCGGCGCCACCACAGCAGCATCAGGATCGGCAGCGCGGTGATCACCTGCGCGACCCGCCAGCCGTCGTCCATGGTGGGCACCACGAACCGGCCGATCAGTGCGGCCATGACGAACCCGAAGGAGAAGAACCCGGCCAGCGCGCCGATGAACCAGCCGCGCCGCTTGGCCGGGACGAACTCCGACAGGAACGGCGCGATGATGGCGCTCTCCGCGCCGGCGCCTGCTCCGGCCAGCACCCTGGCTCCGAGGAACACCTCGTAGTTCGGCGCCATCGCGGCGATCACGGAGAAGACCGCGTAGAAGGCCAGCGCGTACATCATGACCTTCTTGCGGCCGATGCGGTCGCCGAGCAGGCCGGCGACGGTCGCGCCGAACAGGAAGCCGAACGGGGTCGCCGACCCGATCAGGCCGAGCTGGCCGTTGTCGAGGCCCCAGACCTCCTGCGCGCTGGGCAGCAGGAACGCCACCACCGCGGAGTCCATGCCGTCGAAGGTGTAGCCGAGCCCGCCGATCAGCAGCAGGAGGTAGTGCGGACGGCTTAACGGGAGCCGATCCAGACGGGTCAACAAGGTCATGACACACACCTTTCCCAGGTCGCAGCCCTGTAGATGCAATGCGCAGCAACATATAGTGCGAATCTCGCGAATTGCAATACTCTTTGCATTTTGTCGGCATGACGACCGCGTAGCATGTCTGCTGGCCGAGGGAGAGGATCACGTGACAGAGCGCGCCACGGACAGCTTCGACGACTGGCTGCGCGCCAGGGTGCCCCCGCGCGGGCTGCGCCCCAAGGCGGCCGCGGTGCTGGAGGTCCTGCTGTCGCAGCCGCGCCGGGCGACGTTCGGGTCGGCCGCCGAGCTGGCCCAGCTCGCTGGCGTGAACGTGGCCACCGTGACCCGCACCGCGCAGGCGCTCGGCTTCGCCGGCTGGCCCGCCCTCCAGCAGGAGCTGCGCGCCCGCTACCTGTCCTCCCTGAGCGCCGGCCAGGTCGCCGCCGAGCACAGCGGCACCGGCTCGCCCAGCGCCAGGTCGCTCCGCCGCGACCTCGACAGCCTCGCCCAGCTCGACCGCCGCCTGGACGGCACGGTGCTGCGCACGATCGCCGAGGCTGTCGCCGCCGCCCGCCAGACCGTGATCGTCGCCGACGGCAGCTACGCCGCCGTCGGCCTCGCGCTCGCGCACAACGCCCGGCTGGCGGGCTACCCTGTCGCGGCCGTGACCAGCGGCGACGCCGAGCTGGCCAACACGGTGGCGGCGATCGGCGACGGCGACGTGCTGATCGCCATCAGCTTCTGGCGGCTGTACGAGAGCACCGTGCTCGCCGCCAACGAGGCGCGGGCGCGCGGCGTGCGCGTCTTCGCGCTGACCGACGCCGCGAGCCCCGCCCTGGCCAGCGCGGCGGAGGAGGTGGTGATGGTCCCGGCCGAGGGGGTGGCGTTCTTCCCGTCGCTGACCGCTGGCATGGCCGTCGCCCAGGCGCTGGTCGCCCAGCTCGCCGCCGTGGACCCGGCGCGCACCGGCGCGTCCATCGAGGCGGCGGAGGGCATGTGGTCGAAGTTCGGCCTGCTGCACCGCCGCCCGGCCCGCAACCTGGACGTTGCCTCGCAGGGGGATCGCTGATGCACTGAACGTCATGGCAAGGATGCTCTCCGTCATCGCCGGCCTCGCCGTGACGCTCGCCGCCGGTCCGTCCACGGCGGGCCGCGCCGCCGAAGTGCGCTACGACGGCGCGATGCTCGCGCCCGGCCTGGTCGCCGACCGCACGCACCACGCCCGGCACGCCGGCGTCGTGACGGCCAACGGCGGCCAGGTGGTCTCCCTGTCCGAAGGAGGCGAGCGGTTCTTACGCTTCCCGCCCGGTAGCTGCCCGGCGCCGCCCTGCCCGCAGGCGGTCGTCCAGCCGGCCGCGAGCCAGGCGCTGACGCCGTTGGAGGGCACGGGCCGGTTCAGCTTCGGCGCCGCGGTGCGGCTGACCTCCGCACCCCCGTCCGGCGCCGGCATGAACGTGTGGCAGTACGGCCTGGCGGGCCCCGGCCACGGCCAGTGGAAGCTCCAGGTGGACGACGGCTACGCCTCCTGCCGCTGGTCCGACGGCACCGCCGTGGTGCTGCTGCCCGCGCGGGCCTACCGGCTCGCCGTCGGACGCTGGCACCTGGTGCGGTGCGCGAGGCTGTCACGGACGCTCTTCGAGATCCGGGTGCTCGACCGGGCCACCCGCGCCCTGATCGTCCCGCCCGTGCACACCGTCGCTCCGATGGGCCGGATCCGGCCACACGGCCTGCCGACGATCGGCGGCAAGCGGGTGCGCCCGGACCAGACCGACGCGCAGACCGACCAGTTCCGCGGCGACCTGGACGACGTGCACTTCCGCAGGGAGTGACCTGCACCGATACGAGGGTAGAGGACAGCGCACGCGAATCCGCGAGGAGGAGAGATGCGCTCGTCGATCCGTCTGGGCCGCATCGGGGGAGTCTCGGTCGGGCTCAACGTCAGCGTGCTGTTCATCGTGGCGATCCTGGTCTTCGGCCTGGCCTTCGGGCGCTTCCCCGCGGTCTATCCCGGCCTGTCCCCGGTCGCCTACGTGCTGGCCGGGCTGGCCTCGGCCGTGCTGTTCCTGGCCTCACTGCTCGCGCACGAACTCGCCCACGCGCTGATGGCCAGGCGGCACGGCATCGAGGTGTCGCAGATCACGCTGTGGCTGCTCGGCGGCGTGGCGGAGCTGCGCGGAGAGCCCCGCTCGCCCGGCGCCGACCTGAAGATCGCCGTGGTGGGCCCCCTGACCAGCCTGGCGGCCGGGGCGCTCTTCGGCGGCGTGGCGCTGCTGCTGTCGGCAGTGTGGGGGCCGTCCCTGGTCGCCGGGATGTTCGGCTACCTGGCCGGGGTCAACGTGCTGCTTGCCGTGTTCAACCTGATCCCGGCCGCGCCGCTGGACGGCGGGCGGGTGCTGCGCGCGGCGCTGTGGGCGCGGTCCGGGGACAGGGCCGGAGCGGCGATCGCCGCCGCCCGCGCCGGACGGGTCTTCGGCTACGTGCTCATCGCCCTGGGCTTCCTACAGGTCGTCACCGGTCTCGGCTTCAACGGGCTGTGGCTCGCCCTGATCGGTCTCTTCCTGGTCAACGCGGCCAGCGCCGAGGAGCAGCAGACCAGGATCGGCACCGCCCTGTACGGCGTCCGGGTGGGTGACGTGATGACGGCCAGGCCCATCGTCGCCCACCCCGACGAGACCGTGGCCGAACTGATCGACCGGGTGGTGATGCGCGAGCGCCTGTCCACCTACCCCCTCGTCGGCGACGACGGCGCCTTCGCCGGGCTGGTGACGCTCAACCGCATCCGCCGGGTGGAGCCCGCCCAGCGCGCGACCTTCCGGCTGCGGGACATCGCCTGCCCGCCTGACGAGGTGCCGCGGACCCGCCCCGACGAGGCGCTGACCGAGCTGCTGCCCCGGATGAGCGGGTGCACGGACGGGCGGGCGGTGGTCCTCGACGCGGACGGCCACCTGGTCGGGCTGCTCACCCCCACCGACATCAGCCGGGCGATCCAGACGGCCGAGCTGCACAACGGCGATCCCTACCTGGGTGCCCGCGGCGCCGACCTCGCCGCGCCGTACGACGAGCGCCGTCCCGTGCCCTGACCGGCGTCACGTCGGCGGCGCGCGCACCGGGTAGGTTGGGCGGCCATGGAGAGACGTCCGCTTGATCGCGCCGCCGCCGCGGCGGTCGTCGCGGCTCTGGTCGCCGCGGCCGGTTGCGGCGCCGCCGAGCCCGCGCCGGGCGCCGCCACCGCGCCGCCGTCCACCTCTGCTTCGCCCGCCGGCCCCGCCGCGAAGCCGTCCCCGTCGGCCGCTCCCGAGGCGGCGGCGGACCTCCCCGCGCCCGACGAGGCGATCCCCGAGGACGCCGCGCGGCTGGCCAAAGCTCTGCGCGAGACCACCGCGGCGCTCAACGACGCCGTGGACGCCTGGACCGGCGCAGGCAAGGCGGCGCGCGGCAAGCCCCCGCGAGAGGTCGAGCTCCTGGCGCTCTACCAGCAGCGGATCTACCGGTTCGCCGCCCGGCATCCCACGGTGGCCACGCGCGCCTTCGCCCGGCTGCCGCGCGGGCTCGCCGCGCAGGCCAGGGACAACACGAGGGCCATCCGCGAACTGTTGGCCCTCGCCCGGCCCATCAAGGGCTCGGCCCCGTTCAAGGTCCGGCCGCCGCTGCCCGCGGCCGACCTGCTCGGCCACTTCATGAAGGCCGAGCGCCGCTTCGGGGTGGAGTGGGAGGTCCTGGCGGCGGTCATGTTCGCCGAGACCAAGTTCGGCAGGGTACGGTCGGCCAGCTACGCCGGAGCTCAGGGGCCGATGCAGTTCATGCCCGCGACCTGGAAGGCGTACGGCATGGGCGGCGACATCCAGGACCCGCGCGACGCCGTCATGGCCGCCGCCAACTATCTGCGCGCCACCGGGGCGCCCCGCGACTATCAGCGGGCGCTGCACGCCTACAACCCTTCGCAGGCGTACGTGGACGCCATCCTCCTGCACGCCCGCCAGATCAAGCGGGACGCGCGCAACTTCTACGTCTACTACAACTGGCAGGTGTTCGTCCTGACCACGTCCGGCGAGCGCCGCCTGACCGGCCCCTAGGCGTCCCCGCCGGCGGCGGTGTCGGCGGCGGTGTCGGCGGCTCGGAGGAGGATCTCCAGCAGCTTCTCCGGCGCGTCCCGCATGAGGTTGTGCCCGCTGTCCAGCGCGTGGGTCCGCCACGAGGGGTCCGCGAGCAGCCGCTGGTAGACCGGGGTGAAGGGGGAGTCGCCGTCCCAGCCGGCGGCGTACACGTAGTCCCTGCGCCGGATGTGCGTGAGGTCGGTGGCGAGCCGGAGCGGCTGGAGCAACGAGGCCAGCGGATGGGGCGTGGCCCGTACGTCGAAGAACGGCAGCGTGCGCACCGCGTAACCGCTCTCCACCACGTCGGCGTACCACTTCCGCTCCTGGTCGGAGACCAGGCTCCAGCAGGAGTCGCCGTCGCCGGGCACCACGGCGTCGAGGTAGACCAGGGAGCTCACCCGCTGGGGGACGCGGTCGGCGACCCCGGTGATCACCATCCCGCCGTAGCTGTGGCCGACGAGGACCGCGTCCCGGATGTCCTCGGCCGCCAGCGCGCCGGCCACGTCCTGGATGTGCGTGTCGAGGTTCACCCCGCCGTGCAGCAGATGGGCGCGCTCACTGAGCCCCGTCAGCGTCAGCGGGTGGACGTGGTGGCCGTGGCCTCGCAGCCGCTCGGTGAGGTCGGCGAAACTCCAGCCGCCGTGGCACATTCCGGGGATCAGGACGAAGGTCGTCACGGTCATGCTCCTTCTCGTTCTTGGAGTCGGTCGGGACGGTCGCTCGCGGTGGGCCGGGAACGGCTCGCGGTCGCGGCGACGACGGCCGCCGCCGCACAGAGGATCGCCGTCCACGCCAGGGCCGCCTCGGTCGAGGTGTGGTCGGCCAGGATGCCGGCCAGCCAGGGGCCGGCGGTCTGGCCGGCCGCGAACAGCGTGGTGAAGGCCGCCAGCGTGGCGACCCAGTCGGCAGGCGGGGCGCTGCCCTTGATGAGCGCGGTGACGGCGGCGGGAACCCCCATGAACGTCGCCCCGTAGACGATCGCGGAGGCGAGGATGACCGGCGGCGTGGGGGCGGCCAGCGCCAGCGCCGCGCCACCGCCCAGGACGCCGAGCAGGGTGGCGAGGACCCGGGTGGCGGGCCAGTCGCGGGCCGGGCGGCTCCACAGCGCGGGCGCCGCCACGACGGCCAGCCCCAGCGCCGTCCAGGTGAGGACCACCTGGACGGTCGAAGCGTGGCGGTCGTCGAGGTAGGCGGACAGGAAGGTGATGTAGGTGATGTATCCGGCGGCGAACAGCAGGTAGGCCAGGGCGGCCCTCCTCAGCGGGCGCACCCGCGCCCGCCCCGCGGCCGGCGCGTCCTCGTGCGGCCGCGCGGCGGTCGAATCGGGGTCCGTGCGCGCGGCGGTCCAGCTGGCCAGCGTCGCCACGGTGGCGGCGACGCTCAGGCAGATCCAGGCGAGCCGCCAGTGGTCCCCCAGCGCCGGGACGGCCACGCCGCTGAGGACGATGCCCGCTCCGGTGCCCGCGAAGTAGACGGTGATGGGCAGGCCGGAGGCGGCGCGGGCGGCGAGGTGCGAGGCGATCACCCCGCCGGTGACGAACACCGCCGCTCCCGCCGCCCCGGCCGCGGTTCGCGCGGCCACCAGCGCCAGGTAGTCGCCGCTGAGAGCGGTCGCGGCCAGCGACACCGCGATGAGGGCCATACCCCACCGGAACGTGGCGACGGTGCCGAGGCGGCGTACCACGGCCGCGGTGACCAGGGCGCCGAGCAGGTAGCCGAGGCCGTTGGCGGCGCTCATCGCCCCGGCGTCGGCCAGGGTCCAGTGGAGGTCGTCCCGCATGGCCGGCACGAGCAGCCCGTAGGCGAACCGGGCGAGCCCGAGCGCCGAGGCGGTGCCGAGCGCCAGCCGCGCCGCCTGCCATCCGGCCTGCCGGGCTGCGGGCGGGCCGCTGCTGCGAAGATCGGGCATGCGGGCTCCAGAGATCGAACCGATCGGTACGATCCAGGAGCCTAGCAGCCGAATCGAACCGATCGGTACCATCTGTCGGCGGATGCCCGGATCGTCAGCTCCGGGCCGCTGCGACGTCCCCGCCATATTGATGAGACGCACTCATGTTTGGGTCTTGTTGGAGCCGTGAAGGCGGTGGATGCTGACGGCAGTCCCGATACCACCGGCCCTGTGAGGTGTCCGTGATGTGTCGCCGCTTCGCCGCCAGGACGCTCGCCCTCCTGCTCCTCCTGGCCGTCCTGCCGGTCCTCCCGAATCAGGCGGCCCCCGCGCGGGCCGCCGCCGAGGTGCGCGGGTTCGTCGACGCGCACAGCCACCTGTTCTCTTATGAGGCGTTCGGCGGCAAGCTCATGTGCGGCAGGCCGTTCCACGCCGGCGGGATCGAGCAGGCGCTGAAGGACTGCACCGACCACTACCCCAACGGCGAGCTGGCCTGGTACGAGAACTTCACCCGCACCGGCTCGCCGACCGGCACCCACGACCCGGTGGGCTGGCCCACGTTCCGCGACTGGCCGGCCCACGACTCGCTGACCCACCAGCAGGCCTACTACACCTGGGTGGAGCGCGCCTGGCGCGGCGGGCTGCGGATCATGGTCAACCACCTGGTGGCCAACCGCCAGCTGTGCGCCATCTACCCGCTCAGGAAGAACTCCTGCGACGAGATGAGCTCCATCAGGCTCCAGGCCCAGCGGGCCCGCGAGCTGCAGGACCACATCGACGCCGAGCACGGCGGGCCCGGCCTGGGCTGGTTCCGCATCGTGCGCGACCCCGCGGAGGCCAGGCGGACCGTCGAGGCCGGCAAGCTCGCCGTCGTCCTCGGGATCGAGGCCTCCGAGCCGTTCGGCTGCCGCCAGATCCTCGGCCTCGCCCAGTGCACCAGGTCGCAGATCGACCGCGGCCTGGACGAGATGTACGAGCTCGGCGTGCGCAGCATGTACGTCTGCCACAAGTACGACAACGCCCTGTGCGGGGTCCGCTTCGACTCCGGCACCCAGGGCGCCATCGTCAACCTGGGCAACCTGCTCGGCACCGGCGCCTTCTGGCGGGCCCGCACCTGCACCACGGCCGAGCACGACCATCCGATCGAGCCTGGCGGCGTCCTGCCCGACCAGCTCGTGGGGCTGCTGCCGCCCGGCGTCTCGCTGCCGCTCTATCCCGCCGCCCCGCACTGCAACACCCGGGGGCTGACCGCACTCGGCGAGTACATGGTGCAGGCGATGACGCGGCGCGGGATGCTGGTCGAGATCGACCACATGAGCGTCAAGGCCGCCGACCGCACGCTCGACCTCCTGGAGGCCGCTGACTACCCCGGCGTGATCTCCTCCCACAGCTGGACCGATCCGGGCTACTTCGGCAGGATCTACGCCCTCGGCGGCATGATCGCCCAGTACGGGCACGACTCGGAGGACTTCGTCGCCGAATGGCGCCGCACCGAGCCGCTCAGGCAGGCGCACCAGGTCGCCGGCTACGGCTACGGCCTGGACGTCAACGGCATGGGCGAGCTGCCCGGACCGCGCGCCTCCAGCTCCGCCAACCCGGTCACGTACCCCTTCACCACGTTCGACGGCGTGAGCCTGGACCGGCAGCGCACCGGAGAGCGGGTCTGGGACGTCAACACCGACGGGGTCGCCAACTACGGCCTGGTGCCCGACTGGATCGAGGACATGCGGATCATCGCCGGTGAGGAGATCGTCCAGGATCTCGCGGCCGGCGCCGAGTCCTACCTGCGCACCTGGGAGGCCGCCGCGGCCCGCCGGGCACAGTGACGGATCGGCATGGATTGCGCGTCTCTCTGATCACGACATCTTGTGGCATATCACCGTGGTCAATACGAACGAGGCTGCACTGTCATCTGGAGGTCTCCCTTGCGCTTATCCACCACCCTCCTGGGCATCGCCGCCTCGGCCGCACTCGTCGTCCCCATGGGGGCGGCGGCCGCCGATCCGGTGCAGCCGACCCCGCCCGCCGTCCGGGACTTCGGCAACGGCCCCGAACGGAACGAGGAGGCGGCCGGCCTGTCCGGGTGGGCCGAGACGCTCCGCGCCCAACCCGAGGAGCCGTACCGCCACTCCCAGGGCCGTGACCGCGGCTATCCCCGGCAGACGCGGTTGCCGGTGCCGGCGGAGAACCCCGCCGACGCCTCCGTCAAGCTCGGACTCGTGCCGTACCACGGCATCGCCCCCAAGCTGAACGACCTGCAGCAGCGCAGCCGGCGGGTGAGCGCGGAGGTCGTCGGCCGCACCCACCAGGGCCGCGACCTCTACCTCGTGACCGTCACCGCGCCGGAGAGCCGCGACGAGGCGCGCGAGCAGGACCGGATCCGCGAGCGCATCGAGAACGACCCGGCCGGCGCCGCCCGCGACCGCAAGCTGGCCAAGAGGTACAAGGCGCCGATCTTCGTCAACAACAACATCCACGGCAACGAGTGGGAGGGCGCCGACGCCGCCCTGAGGGTGATCGAGGAGCTCGCCACCAGCACCGCTCCCCAGGTCGCCGACCTGCTGGGACGCACCAGGATCTACTTCAACGTCACCGCCAACCCCGACGGCCGTGCCAACGGGACGCGTGCCAACGGCATCGGCTTCGACCTGAACCGCGACTTCATCACCGCCTCGCAGCCCGAGGTCAGGGCGATGCGCCAGGTGATGATCGACACTCAGCCGGTCGCCATGGTCGACCTGCACGGGTACGTCAACGGCACCCTCATCGAGCCCACCACGCCGCCGCACGGCGCCAACTACGAGTACGACCTGTTCATCAAGAACACCTACGCCAACGGGCTCGGCATGGAGGCCGCGGTCAAGGCGCTGGGGCACACGCCCGAGGCCGACGGTGTGTTCCCGCCGCAGATCCCGTTCCGTGACTCCGAGGAGGGCTGGGACGACTGGCCGCCGATCTTCACCCCGCAGTACGCGCCGTTCCACGGCGCGGTCGCCTCGCACACCGTCGAGATCCCGCTGCGGGTGAACAACGCCGACTACGTCAACCTCCCCGTGGAGGAGCTGCGCCGCCGCTCCTCGATCAACACCGCGATCGCGGCGGCCGCCATCCGGGCCACGTACGACTTCGTACAGTCCAGGCATGACGAGCTGATCGCCGACCAGATCGAGGTGTTCCGCCGGGGCGCGGCGGGCGAGCCGTCCAAGGCCGTGCCGCTCGGCATCGTGCCGGGCTTCGGCCCCGAGGACGTCTACACCACCACCTACCCCCGCGCGTACGTGATCCCGGCGGGCTCCGCACAGCGCTCGGCCACGGCCGCCGGGCGGCTGGTGGACCACCTGATCGCCAACGACATCAGGGTCGAGCGGGCCAGGCAGCCGTTCCGGCTGAACGGCAGGACCTACCCGGCCGGCTCCTACGTCGTGGACATGCACCAGTCCAAGCGCGGGCTGGCCAACGTGATGCTGGAGGCGGGCGCCGACATCTCGCCCCGGGTGGACGCGATGTACGACATCTCCGGCTGGAGCCACGCCCTGCTCTGGGGGGCCACGGTGGACGGCGTGCCCACCGGCTCCCTGCGCGTGCACTCCGAGCCGGTCAAGGCCGCCGCGCCCACGGGCTCGGTCCCGAAGACCGGCGGGCCGCTCGCGCTGAAGGTCACCGACGCCAAGGAGGTCCTCGCCCTGAACGAGCTGCTGGCTCAGGGCGTCGCGGTGACCTGGACCGCCGACGGCGGCGCCGTCGTCCCGGCCGCCGCGCGGAATGCCGCCCGCACGGTGGCGGACAGGTACGGTGTGGCGTTCACCCGGGCCGGTCAGACCTCCGGCGTGCCTCTCTCGCAGGTGCGGATAGCCGCGGCCGCCTCGGCGGACGAGCTGTTCACGCTGCGCGGGCTCGGCTTCGCCGTCACCCCGGTCTCCACCGCGGTGCTCAACGCCGGATTCGACTGGAGCGCCACCGACGTGCTCTTCGTCTCCAGCGGGCTCAGCCACGCGGCGCTCAACCCGGCGGCCAGGGCGGCGCTCGACGCCTTCCTCGCCACCGGCGCGGTCGTCACCAGAGGCGGCACCGGCGCCACCTTCAACGCCGCCGCCGGCCTGCTCAGCGCGACCGCGGTCGCCGGACGCGGCGACGCCAACGGCGTGGTCCGGGTGACCACGTCGGACGGCCCGGTCGGCGGAGGCTCGCCCGAGCACTCGTTCGTCTACTCGCCGCGCTGGTTCACCGGCCTCGGCCCGGAGGTCACGGTCGAGCAGTCGTACGCGGCCGACGGGCCTCTGGTCGCCGGCCACTGGCGCCCCAACGCCGACGGGACCGGCGGTCCCGAGGCGGCCAGGGGCCAGGCGGCCGTGGTCAGCGGCCGGGACGAGCGGGGCGCGGCGGTGGTGCTGTTCGGCACCGAGCCGATGTTCCGCAACCACCCGAAGGGCCTGTTCCCGCAGGTGGCCAGGGCGCTCTACTGGTCGTCCTCGGTCGCCGGCGCCACCGTCCCGACACCCTGACCCCCACCTCCACAGGCCGGCGCCGACCCCCACCTCCACAGGCCGGCGCCCCCTCGGGGGCGCCGGCCTGTGGCGCGGCCGGCCCGGTCACCCGGCCAGGTCGCCTGGGGGAGTCCTGAGGGCGCTGGTCGGCGGGCTCACCTTGGTGAGCTCCTCCGACAGGGTCCACAGGCGCCGGGCGAGCTCCGGGTCCTTGGCGGAGGCGACGGGCTGGACCACGACGGGGTAGCCGCGCATGCCCCGGTGCGGGCCGATGAACTGGCCGCCCTCGACACCGGGGGCGACCGCCGCGTGCAGCTGGTCGAGCGCGCCCATGTCGACGCTCTGCGCGATCAGCAGGTTGCCGATCCGGCCGCCCAGGCTGAACAGGCCGGTGGGACCGCTCGTCTGGAGGTTGGTGGCCGAGTAGCCCGGGTGTGCCAGCACGCTCCTGATCTTCGACCCGGCCGCGCGCAGGCGCCGGTCGAGCTCCAGGCCGAACAGCACGTTGGCGTACTTCGACTGCGCGTAGAAGGCCATGGGGGAGTAGCCCCGCTCGCCGGTCAGGTCGTCGAAGTGGATGCGACCCCGCCGGTGCAGGTCCGAGCTGACCGTGACCACCCGGCCGTCGTCGGCCAGGCGCTCCAGCAGCAGCCCGGTCAGCGCGAAGTGGCCCAGGTGGTTGGCGCCGAACTGCAGCTCGAAGCCCTGCTTGGTGAGGGTGCGCGGCGGCATCATCACGCCCGCGTTGTTCATCAGGACGTCGATCCGCTCCTGGATGCCCTCGGCGAAGGCGCGCACCGAGTCGAGGTCCGCCAGGTCGATCAGGCGCAGGTCGAGGTCCCCCTCCGGAACCTGCCGGCGCAGGTCGGCGAGCGCCTGGCGGCCCTTGCGCTCGTCGCGCACGGCCATGACGACCCGGGCGCCCCTGCGTGCGAGCTCTCTCGTGCTGACGAAGCCGAGGCCGCTGTTCGCCCCGGTCACGATCGCGGTCTTGCCCGTCATATCGGGCATGTCGGCAACTGTCCAACGGTTCATAGGGCCCAGAGTGCACCTAATGGCACACAGTGTCAAGATGTGCGTATCGTGCCGACCGCGGCTATCCTGACCGGGTGACCCTCCTCGAACGCAAGCGCCAGCTGGTCAAGGACGAGCTGTCCCACGTCGCCGCCCAGTTGATCGCGCGCAACGGCTACGAGGAGACGACGGTCGAGCAGATCGTGGAGGCAGCCGGAGTCTCGCGGCGCACCTTCTTCCGCTACTTCCGATCCAAGGAAGACGTCATCGTCGAGATGATCACCGTAGTCGGCGAGCGCGCCATCGCGGAGCTGGCCACCCGTCCGGCCGGCGAGCCGCCCGGGGTCTCGGTGCGGCACGCCCTCGACGGGATGGTCGGCGACTACTGCGCCTTCCCCGCGAAGTCGCTCGCGCTCACGAGGATGATCCTGGACACTCCTGCCCTGCGCGCCCGCTATCTGGACCGGCAGTTCGAGTGGCGCCGTGAGGCCGCGGCCGCACTCGCCCGGCGCGGAGACGGCCCGGCGGATCTGCGCTACGGGATGATCGCCGGGATCGCCTTCACCGCCCTCGACGTCGCCCTGGTGTCCTGGGCGGGGTCGGAGGGGCGCGAGGACCTGGCCGAGTTGCTGGACCAGGCGTGCGATCTCGCCGGGCTGGGGAGCCTCTAGGACTCCTCCTGTTTCAGGTCCCGGTGGGTGAACATGTCGATCAGCGCCTGGATCGGCAGCTCCGCCTCGGTGTGGTGGCGCAGGCGCCGGTCCGGCTCGATCCGATAGTGGTTGCGCCGCCCCACCCGGGTGCGCTTCAGATAGCCGGCCTCCTCCAGGTCGGTGACGATCCCCTGGGCGGCCCGCTCGGTGATGCCGATCGTGGCGGCCATGTCGCGCACTCGCAGCTGCGGGTCGGTGGCGATGGCGAGCAGCACGCGGGCGTGGTTGGTGAGGAACGTCCAGCCAGAGCGCCGGTCGGCAGCGTTGTCCATCCCTGCTGCTCCTTCGAGAAACCGGATCCGTTATAGAGGAAGAGTTTATACAGAAAGATTATTCCGGTAATCTACGTGTGCAGTCAACGTCAGGAGGTGCGATGTCGCATATGCGGGATCGGGTCGACATCCCGGCCGAGCAACTGCTGTACGTGGACAGCATCCTGCGCGTCACGTGCACCGCGATGCCGGTGTCGTCGATGATCCGGATCGTCGGCGAGGTCGACGCCTGCAACAGCGGCGAGCTGCTGCGGGCACTGACCCAGGCCCGGCAGGTCGACGACAGCCTGATCATCGACGTCGGCGGGCTCTCCTTCGTGGACGTGACGGGGCTCCGCGTCCTGGCCGCCGTCGCCGAGGCGGGCGGTGCCGTCATCTGCAACACCCCGCCCCAGATGAGCCGCCTGATGGGGCTGCTGCGCATGCCGGCCTTCGACTGAGCCCGCACGGGACGGGCGCCGTCGACGGCGGCCCGCTCACCGGCGCCTGCCCGGCGGCCGGGACCCGGCCTGAACCGCCGGCGCGCTCAGCCTCCGAACCGGTCGAGGTGGAGGACGTCGTCGAGCGGCACCCGGGCGGCCGGCTTGAAGGAGTCCCCGGTGTAGTAGGCGGTGGGGACCAGAGCGCCCTGGCGGATGTCGCCGGGGAGGCCCAGCAGCTCGGCCACCTCACTCTCATAGGCCAGGTGCAGACTGGTCCAGGCGGTGCCGAGACCGCGCGCCCTGGCGGCGAGCATGTAGCTCCAGACCGCCGGCAGCAGCGACCCCCACAACCCCGCCTGGTTGCCCTCGGGCAGCCGCCCGGCCGGCAGCCGGATGCACGGGACGACCAGCACCGGCACCTCGCCCATGTGCTCGCCCAGGTAGGCGGCGCTGTCGGAGATGCGCCGCTGCACCTCGGCGCGGGCCGGGTCGTCCTGGTAGAGCTTGCCGGCGGCGGTGCCGGAGGCGTGGTAGGCGTGCACGGCGCGCCGGTAGTAGTCCCCGATCCGGGCGCGGATCTCGGGGTCGATCACCACGATCCACTCCCAACCCTGGCGGTTGCTGCCGCTCGGGGCCTGCAGGGCGACCTCCAGGCACTCCCGCACCAGCTCCATCGGCACGGGACGGCCGAGGTCGAGGCGCTTGCGGACGCTACGGGTGGTGGTGAGCAGCTCGTCAGGGCTCAGCTGTTGTATCGCCATGACTCCATGATTCCATCCGCGCTCAGCTTTCCGGCGCCGCCAGGCGGGACCGGATCTCCGTGACCTGCTTGGGCTCGGCTATCCCGTCCCACGGGGCAAGCGCCGCCAGTCCCGACGCGCGGTGGGCCGTGGCCCGCTCCGGGCGCAGGCGGGCCAGGTGCAGGTAGGCCAGGGCGGTGGTCAGGCCCGTCGGTGGCAGCCGCGGCCCGGCCGTCTCCAGCAGCTTGGCCGCCTCGTCCTGGCGCGCGTCCGACTCGGCCATCATGGCGATGGCCTGGTGGACGTGGCAGCGCGCCCGGCCGATCTCGTCGTGCCTGTGGCCGTACATGCGTTCGGCCTCGGTCCAGTGCCGGTCGGCGTCGAAGGGCCTGTCCAGGTGCCAGTGCGCCTGCGCCAGCAGCTCGTGGGCGTGCGCCTGCGCGTGCTCGTCGCCGCCCCGGTGCGCCCTGTCGAGCGCCTCGAACAGCTGGGCACGGGCGTCGGCGTACAGGCGCTGGGCGTCCTCGTGGCCGAGCAGCTGCGCGCGGCGCATGAGCAGCGCGGCGACGTTCATGAACCGCAGCGAGTGGCCGGCCAGGTCGCCGCTGGACAGTGCCTGCCCGTAGCGGATCAGCGCGGACTCCACCGCGCTGAACTCGTCGCCGCCGGCCAGCAGGATCGCGGCGTGCCCGAGATGCAGCTCGGCGGGCCACGACTCCACCCGGACCCGCAGCGCGGCCGCCCGGTTGAAGTGCCGGCGCGCCTCGGCCGGATCTCCCAGCGTGAGCAGGATCGCGCTCTGGCGCAGCTCGGCGGTCGCCTGCACGGTCTCGTCGCCCAGGGATTCGGCCGCCCGCGCCAGCAGCGCGGCCGCTCGCAGCCGGTCCTCGTGCCGCTGTTCGTAGGTGAACCAGTCCTCCACCGCGTCCGCGATGCGTCCCAGCGCGCGGCTGGTCCTGCGTACGGCCGGCTCGCGGGCCAGGACCTGCAGCAGCACCCTGTCCTCGGCGGCGAGCCAGTCCCTGGCGGCCTCGTCGTCCCGGAGGCGGGCGGCGAAGGCGTCGGCCTGGTCGGCGAAGTACTCCACCAGCCGCCGCCAGGCCGCGGCGTCCTGGGCGGTGTCTCCCGTGCCGGCGTCCTGGAACGCGCCGGTCACCCGGACCCGTGTCATCCGGACGTTCTCCACGAGGCCGCGCTCGGCCAGCTCGCCGATCGCCTCCCCGGCGGACGGAAGGCCGGCCAGCGCCGCGGCCGCCTGGTGGTCCACCTCGGCGATCGGCAGGCCCGCCAGCAGGATGAACAGCTGCTTGGCCGTGGGGCCGAGCTGCTCGACGCTCAGCTGGAGCACGAAGCCCAGCTTCTCGTCGACGGACAGCCTGCTCAAGTCGTCGACGACGCCTTCGAGTGCGACGCGCGGGTTCTGGGCCAGCCAGCGGCCGATCCGGACGATCTCCGCCGGGCTGCCCAGGCAGGCGTCGGCGAGCGGTCGCAGGGACTGCGGGGCCTGGCTGGTCCGCTGGTCCTGGATGTGGGCCGCCAGCAGCTCCTGCCCGGCCTCGGAGGAGAGCGGGCCGAGCTGGATCGGCTGGATGTGCTGTGGCGGGTCCCCGGCCAGCTCCCCCGCCACCATGATGTGAGCGCCCGGTACCCGGGGCGGGAGCCAGGCCACCTGGCTCCAGGTGCTGACGTTGTCGAGCAGGAGCACCCGCCCCGTCCCCGTGAGCGCCTCGATCACCAGCGGCGCGGCGTCGCCGGGCTCCTGGATCGATCCCGGCGGGCGGTCGAGCGTCCGCAGCACGCGCTGCGCGACGCTCAGCGAGGTCTCCGGGTGGTGCCGGTCGGGGCCCCGGACGTCGGCGTAGCGCTGCTTGCGTGCCTCGGCGGCCAGCTCCCAGGCGCCGTGGACGGCCAGCGTCGACGTGCCCGTCCCGGTCGCGCCCTGGACCACCACGATGCCGCTCTCCCGCGCCCGGTCCGCGATCTCCCGTAACTTGGCCTGCCGCCCGATGAGCGGCTCGACCCTGTCGGGGAAGGGCAGGTGGCCGAAGAGCGGCTGCGGAGCGGGCTTGCGCCTGCGCCGGACCGCGTGCACGGCCAGGCCCGCGAGCGCCGGTGCGACGAAGGCGAGGGGAAGGGCGAGGAGCGGGTGGGGGAGCGCCGCCATGATGGCGTTCAGCGCGTGCTCGCGCAGCTGCTCCTGCAAGATGACGAGCGCTTCGCCGGCCGTCACCAGTCCTGACAGGCCGAGCTCGGGCAGGTGCGCCCTGGCCTGGTGGTACAGGCGCGAGATCCGGAAGCGGAGGCGATCTCTCCTGGAGATGCCGGTCATTTCCGGACTCCGTGGGTCAGCCCGCGATAGAGCCATCGCCCGGTGACGATGACGAGGGCCACGGGCACGACGGTGGCGATCACCGCCTGGGCCGCGAGAGTCCCGATCGTGCTCATGAAGTGGCGCGCCTGCTCCAGCAGGAGCAGTGAGAGATGGTCGCCGGAGGGCCAGTTGAGCAGCAGTCCCACCACGGTGTCGTTCCACACCAGCACGAACGCGAGCACTCCGGCCAGCACCACGGCCGGCGCCGCCTCCCGCACCACGTGGAACAGCTCCCAGCGGTGCCGCGTCACCATCGGAGTCCGTACGCGGGCGAAGGCGTTGTGCAGCACCAGCACCGCCAGCGGGATCACCAGAGCCGCGTGCACGATGACCAGCGCCAGCGATGAGCCGACGATCCGGCTGATCGACTCCTGCAACGGCACGGCGAAGGCCTGCGGCGGCAGCGCGGCCAGGGCCACCGCCACCAGGAGGACCGGCCGCCAGGTCCGGCGGGGCAGCAGGTGCTCGTGGGCCAGCACGTACGCGGCGGGGACCGCCGCCAGCAGCACCAGGCCGACGACCGCCGCGGTCCGGACAAGGGTGATCATGAGCGCGCCCATGAAACCGCTGTCGCCGAACGCCTCGCCGTACGAGGTGAACTGCCACATGTCCGACGGGAACCGCCACCATCCCGACACCGCCGTCGCGTCCGGCGCGCGGAGCGAGGTCAGCACCAGCACCACGAAGGGGAGCAGCCAGAGGATCGTGACCGATCCGCTCAGCAGGCACAGCCGCGCGCGCCGCCGGAGGCCGCCAGTGCCGGGCTCCGGCCGCGGCGCGGGCGGCTCGGACCAGGTGACGCGCCCGCGCAGCCCGGCCAGGGCGGGCAGCGCGAGCAGGCCCACCATGATGGACAGCAGCACCGCCAGCGCCGCGGCCCGGCCGGCTCCCAGGTCGCTGTTGTGCCGCCACCAGAACAGCCCCCCGCCTTCCACCTCGGCCTGCATCGCACCCGGCGCGCCCATCAGCACGAGGTCGAACACGCGCGCCGCGGCGACCAGCGCGAGCAGGTAGGCCAGCGCCGCCGGCCCGGCGAGCGCGGGGAGCACGATCGACCACACCCGCCGCCGCCGCTCGACCCCGAACGCCCGCGCCATCCGCAGCAGGCTCTTCGGCCGCCTGGCCAGCGCCTCGTGGAAGACCAGGAACGCCACCCCGGACCACTGCCAGACGAACGCCAGGCCGAGCACCATCCAGATCCAGCCGGGGCCGAGGAAGGCCACGTTCGCCCCGGCCCCGCCCAGCAGGGCGTTGACGGCGCCGCGCTGCGGGTTGGTGTCGAAGAGCAGGCGGAAGATCGCGCCGGTGGTGAGCGGGGAGACCGCCGCGGGCAGCACCAGGATGACGCGCAGCACGCCGGTGAGAGCCGGCCCGGCGTCCCTGGCCAGCCAGGCCAGCCCGAACCCGGCCGCGCAGACGAGCACCGCGAGCGCCAGCCACACCAGCGAGTTGCCGAGCGCCTGGAGCACCTCCGGGTCGGCGAGCACGCCGTAGTTCGCCAGGCCGCCGGACAGGCTGATCAGCACCGTCGCGGCCAGCGGGGCCAGCAGCACGCCGGCCGCGAGCAGGACCGCGAGCAGCAGGTACAGGCCCAACCGCCAGCGGCTGAGCCTCTGGTGGATGACCCGTACCCGGGCGTCGTGGTAGGGCACCACCTCGAACAGGAACGCGTCCTTCTCGCTCATGACGCGCCCCGCCGGCCGGCGCTGACGAGCCTGCCGACCGCCGCGGTCGCCGCCGCCGCCGGTGGCGTCCGATCGATGGTCACGGCGGTGAACAACTCGGTGAGTATCCGCCACAGCCCGCGGCCGTCCCCGCCGGCGAGCGGTCCGGTCAGCCGGTCGGACAGGTCGTACTGGCCGGTCTTGGCGCCCGCCAGGTCCCGTGCGGCGCTCTGGAGCGCCGGTGGCGACGTCGAGGCGTCGATGTACGGCGCGAGGAAGCCGCCTTCGGCCGCCCACGTCTCCTGCGTGTCGGGCCGGTCGCCGTCGGACGGGCGGGGGCTCGTCAGCCAGTCCACGAAGCCGAAGGCGTCCGCCGTGCCGCCGCTCATCGCGACCGCGACATCGCCGCCGACCACCAGTGGGGGCTCGGCGCCGCCGTTGGCGGGGAAGCGGAAGTGGCCCGCGACGACACCCTCGGCGCGGTAGCGCGCGATGACGGGCCAGGCGAAGTCGGGAGCCGCGACCACGTCGGCGGTGCGATAGGTGAACACGTCCAGGATCGAGTCGTGGAACTGCAGGGTGAGCGCGCGCCTGCCCCGCTCCGGATCCACCCCTTGCTGCCAGATCGTGGCCAGCAGTCGCAGGGCCTCGTTCACCTCTCCCGTGCCCCACAGCTCCGGCGAGCTCTCGCCCTGGGAGAAGAGCCTGCTGTAGGTGGAAGGGCTGCGGGCGAGCAGGACGTTCTCGAACCAGTCGGTGAGGACCCACCCGTCGGCGGCGCCGATCGACAGCTTCCGGCTCCTCCAGGCGTCCAGGGTTCGCGGCCGGTCGAGCCCCTCGCCGTCCCGATGCCAGACGAGCGACTTGTGCGCGATCTTGAACCAGGCGCCGAGCACCTGGCCGGCCGTCGGCGAGGCGAGGTCCCGCCAGAACCGCGGCTGCTGCCGGATCCCCGTCAACGGGCTGATGCGGCGGCGGATGTCCGGGTCGTACAGCAGGCCGAGCCTCGGGATGACGGCCACGTCGGGGGCGACCTCGCCGGAGGGACCGCGAAGCAGGGCGGCGATGTTGTCTCCCGCCGAGTAGACGGTGACCGGATACGGCGAGTGCCTGACCACGCCGAGGAAGCGCCGCAGCTCGTCACCGCTCCAGACCACCGCCACCCGCAGCGGCCTGCTCCTGGCGCACCCCGCGAGGCCGGCGGCGGCGGGTATCGCCAGGAACCGCCTACGGCTGATCGACATTCGCCACCTCCCAGAACAGGGCGGGGGAGGCGAGGCTGGCGACCCTGGTCCGATCGTCGGTCACGACCACGACGGCCAGGCTGGGGTCGGTGCCCATGGCCGCGCTCACGGCCGCGTGGCAGGGACCGCTTCCGGTGTGGTCCTCGACGAGCACCACCTTGACGGGACGGTGCATGCACAGGACCCTCGCCAGGGCGACTGCCAGCCTCTCGTCGTGCGCCAGCTCGTGCGGGCGGGTGTGCAGGAAGCCCTCGATCCCCATCTGCTCGGCCATGAACCCGACCCTGCCGCGCACGTCCGAACTCCCGCGCTTGTCGCGGGCCGTCAGGACGAGGTTCTTCTCGACGGTCAGATGGGGGAGCAGCCCGCCACCGGCGGGGACCAGGCCGATCTGGCGCTCCTCCGGCAGCCGCATGGTGATCTCTTGACCGCTGACGCGGATCCTGCCCCGGAACCGCCAGTCCAGGCCGAGCAGGATGTCCGTCAGCATCCCGGCCTCGCCGGCGTCGCCGGCCGCGATGACGGCGGTCTGCCCCGATCGCACGGCCAGCGGGCCGGGTGGCACGCCGCGCCGCCGGCCGTTCACCTCCCAGTCAAGCCCTTCGAGCTCCAGTAAAGGTTCGCCCACTCCGCCGCCGGCCCCGTCCACCTTCTGACATTTACACGAACGAAGTTCCGCGGCAACGGCAACGACCCATTCGGCGGGATCTGGGCTCCAGGAAGCGAACCTGGACGGGCCGCTGCCCTCGCCCGGCCGCGAGCTGGTGAACCGCTTCGATTTCCACGGATCAAGCAGGGGATCCGGAATAGGAGCCCGGGCCTGAACGGCATTCATAACGCAAAATCAGCGCGAAACTTACCCTTGACAACACCGTAGTGCGCCAATAATCTCCCGACTGCTTATATCGTTTCAATCCGTCTGGAGGCCGGACGTCACGGCGGTGCGGCTACCCGGGGGCGTCGCGTCTCCAAGCGGGCCTGACCTCAGGAGCCCGTGACATGAGTCCCCCCAGCAGCATCCGCCGCGCCCTCGTCGCCGCTTCGGCCGCACTGCTCTGCACGTCCCTGGCCGCCGTCCCGGCCGCGAACGCCGCAGCCCAGGGCCCGCCGGGTGTCCGGCTCGAGCACCTCGACAGAGGACTGGTCGCCGCCTCCACCAGTGAGGGCGTGTTCCTCAGCTGGCGGTTACTCGGCGACGAGGTCACCGGGCACGGCGACGCCGGGATGACCGGCGCCGACTTCCGCGTCTACCGCGACGGCCGGCCGATCGCGACGGTCACCGGCAGCACCAACTACCGCGACGCCGGCGGCACCGGCGCCTCCGAGTACCGGGTGGCCCCGGTCGTCAAGGGCAGGGAGGGCCGGCGCAGCGCTCCGGTCGCGCCCTGGCTTGAATCGTTTTATGATCTGCCCCTGCGCAAGCCCGCCGACGGGGTGACTCCGGCGGGGGAGGCGTACACCTACTCGGCCAACGACATGAGCGTCGGCGACGTCAACGGCGACGGCCGGTACGAGTTCGTCGTCAAATGGGATCCGTCGAATTCCAAGGACGTATCCCAGCGCGGCTACACCGGCAATACCTATCTCGATACCTACGAACTCGACGGCACCCTGCTCTGGCGGCTCGACCTGGGTGTCAACATCCGTTCTGGCGCCCACTACACGCAGTTCCTGGTCTACGACTTCGACGGCGACGGCCGCTCGGAGATGATGGTCAAGACCGCTCCCGGGACCAGGATCATCCGCTATGGCGCCGGCGGCGACGTGATCTCCGAGCGCTACGTCACCATGCCGAAGCAGGACGTCAAGGCCGGATACGCGCACACCGACGACTACCGCAAGAGCGCCGGCGACTACTTCGACCACCTCGTCGAGATGTTCATGGGCTGGCACGAGCACCCCGAGGTGGTCGCCGGACGCTGGCCCGCGACGCTCGAGCAGGCCTTCGGCATCGAGCCGTCCCGCGACTACCCGCTCTCCAGGGAAGCCGCCACGGAACTCGCCACCTACTTCGTCGACGTCTACGCCCCCGGTCGCAGTGGCAACAACCGGTTGCGGGAGTTCGCCGGCTTCGTCATCACCGGGCCCGAGTACCTGTCGGTCCTCGGCGGCGCCACCGGCAAGGAGCTGCAGACGATCCACTACAAGCCCGCCCGTGGCGACGACGGGCTGCTGTGGG
Organism: Nonomuraea sp. LPB2021202275-12-8; assembly: GCF_037044575.1. Taxonomy (NCBI): domain Bacteria; kingdom Bacillati; phylum Actinomycetota; class Actinomycetes; order Streptosporangiales; family Streptosporangiaceae; genus Nonomuraea; species Nonomuraea sp. LPB2021202275-12-8. The sequence continues at coordinate 40,558 of NZ_JBAHWD010000029.1, forward strand.
GCGACTACGCCATGGCCAGGGTCGAACCGGGCAACCGGGTCGACCGGTTCCTGTCCGCCGTCGGCTACCTCGACGGCAAACGCCCGTCGGCGATCTTCGCCCGCGGCTACTACACGCGCAGCACGCTGGTGGCCTACGACTGGAACGGCAGGAAGCTGAAGGAGGTCTGGTACGTCGACAGCGGCCACGTGCCGATGGCCAACCCGTTCAACGCCTCGCCGCACGGTGTGGACGGCACCGATCCCGAGTTCGCCACCATCACCACCCAGGGGTTCCACTCGCTGAGCGTGGCCGACGTGGACGGCGACGCCAAGCAGGAGGTCGTCTACGGCTCCGCGACGATCGACGACGACGGTGACCTGCTCTACTCCTCCTTCGCCGAGGGGCCGCCGCAGAGCAACGTGCCGGGGCAGCGCGTCCGGCTGGGACACGGTGACGCGATGCACGTCGGCGACCTCGACCCCGATCGCGACGGCCTGGAGATCTGGACGGTGCACGAGGGCGGCGCGTGGGCGCCGTACGGCTGGGCGATGCGCGCTGCCGCCACCGGCGAGGTGCTCTTCGGCGGCTACAGCGGCGTGGACACCGGGCGCGCCATGACCGGTGACATCGATCCCGACATCCGCGGCATGGAGGCGTGGTCCTCGATGCCGCCCAACCAGGCGATCGAGGCCGGTCTCTGGTCGGCCCGCGGCGAGTACCTGGGCAGGAACGCGCCGGGCACGAACATGAGCATCCGCTGGGCGGCCGACATGACCACGCAGATCGTCAACGGCACGGCCACCACCGTCCTGCAGACGCCGACGATCGACGACCGCCGGCGCGGCACGCTGCTCACCGCGACGGGCACGCTGACGAACAACGGGACGAAGGGCAATCCGTCCCTGGTCGCGGACGTCTTCGGCGACTGGCGTGAGGAGCTGATGGTGCGCACCGCCGACAGCACCGCGATGCGGGTCTACCTCAGCACGGAGGTGACGGACCGCAAGCTCTACACCCTCATGCACGACCCGCAGTATCGGGTGGACGTGGCCCGGCAGCAGACGGGCTACAACCAGCCGGCCTATCCGAGCTTCTACCTCGCATCCGACATCGACTGGTCGCGGGTCCCGGTGCCCGGCGTCCGGAAGCCCCGCGGGTAGGGCGTGCCGGGGAGCGTGACAGGTGCGTCACGCTCCCCGGTCACAGGGATCGGTAGAGATCGGCGACCCGGGAGAACGCCGCCTTGCGTTCCCAGCGGCCGTCACGGCTGCACACCTTGACGATGCCGAAACTGGCCATGTCCAGGTCGTGGCGTGGATCCGGGGAGTGCGGATAGCTCGGCTCGGCGAACTCGAAGACGAAGGCGCCGTGCACGTCCTCCGCCGCGTACGTCTCGATCAGGGCGGCGAGGTAGTCGGCCTGCACCTGCTCGCTCCTGACCTGGGCGCCCTTGACTCTCGGCGTGGCGGCGCGCCAGTCGACGATGCCGTCGCCGGAGGCGCCCTTGGCGTCGGCCCCCTCATGGGCGCAGCAGCCGAACTCCGTGATGACCACCGGTCTGCCATGCCGCCGCAGCGCCCGCAGATCCCGGAGGTAACCGGCCTGGTTGCTCGCATCCCGGTAGAGGTTGACGCCGACGAGGTCGAAAGGCCGCCAGTCGAGGATCTCCCAGCTGCCGGCCGCATACGTGACGTCGCCCTGGAAGTGCTCCCTCGCCACCGTGACCGCCTCGCCCAGGTGCTCGTTCAGCTTCCTGTTGTAGCGCCAGAGCAGGAGCGGCCAGGTGAGGGTCAGCACCTGCGTTCGCCGCTCGAACGTGCGGCCCGGCACGATGCCGCGCATGAAGAGGCTGAGCTCGCACCCGACGTTGAGGGAGATCCGGTCCGGATACCGCAGGCGGAGCTCCTCGGCGATGACGCTCACCTCGCGCAGGTGCGCCAGCGTCTCGGCGGGACCGGACTCCACCAGGCGGGGCTGCAGCCAGACCCGCAGCCCCTGTTCGGCCGCGTGACGTGCGGCGACGGCGAGGCGGCCGGCCTCGCTGCCGAAGACGGTGACCGCGTTGCAGTGCAACTCCTCGGCGATCACCCGGATGTCCTCGCGTACCTCCTCCTCGTTCCATCGCGGCCTGGACAGGTGACCGGGGACGTAGGCGGTGCCGACGTCGTAGTTGACGCCCTTGATCTCCAGCTCTCTGCCCGCCGGCCGCGCGGTGGGCTCGACGGGCTGCCGGCGCCACCAGGAGCGGACGGTGAGGGCGGCCGCGAACGGCAGCGCGCCGAAGGCCACGACGGTGAGTGCCGAAGGCGAGGTCAGCTCGAACTGGCCGCCGACCGAGCCGAAGAGCTGGGCGGCCGTCTGGAAGGCGAGATGGAAGCCGATCGAGGTCCACACGCTGCCCGTCACCGCCCGCAGGAGTCCGGTGACCAAGGAGAAGGCGAAGAAGAGCGCGATCCTCGACATGGAGTTCGCGCCGCCGTTGACGGCTCCCCAAAGCGTGAACAGGGCGGCCTGGGCCAGGATGGCCGGCCATGGTCCCCATCGGGCGGCCAGCCGGCTGAAGAGGTAGCCCCGGAAGACCAGCTCCTCGGGGAAGGCCTCGTAGAAGAAGACCAGGACCAGCAGGCCGCCGGCGGTCAGCAGCATCTCGCCCACCGAGCCGCGCAGGGCCACCTCGGTCCAGCCGAGCAGCAGGCAGGCGGCGGAACCGGCGGCGGCGGGGATCAGCCAGCAGGCCGCCCCGGCCAGCAGGTGGCGGCCGCCGTGCCGGAGCGAGGTCAGGCCGATGCCCGACAGAGGCGCCCTGTCGAGTAATCGAGTGGTCGCCACCACGGCGGGCACGATGAGGGCGAACAGCGTGCCGGCCCGCACCACGTGCGCCCACCGGTCGTAGTCGGATCCGAAGATCGCGTCGGCGCCGTGGAACACGAGCAGGGAGGCGAAGGTCGTCCAGGCGAACATCGCCCCGACGCGCCACCACAGGAGCGCCCCGGCGCCGGTCTCGTCCTTCATGGCGGCCTCAGCCATCGCGCCGGGTGGCACGATCGAACAGCGCGGCCAGCTCGCGGGCGTGCACCCGCACGTCGGTGTCCGGCCGCGCCCGCAGCTCGGCCGGGATGTCCTCGAGGCTGGCCAGGATCGAAGCCGCCACCACGCGGGGCGGGAACGCGCGGAACTCACCGGCCTGCTGCCCGGCACGCAGGAACTCCTCGAGCTCGGCGAGCGACTCGGCCCGGCCGGCCCAGGCCATGGTGCTGGGGCCGGTCCCGACCGCCGAGCGGATGGCGCCGAGCGCCATGGTCTCGACCTGATGCGTGGCGAAGTAGTGCACCTGGGCCTCGATGATCATGGTGAGTGCCTCCGTGTAGGACTGGGCCCGCTCGGTCCGGGTGCTGATCTCGGCGCGCATCGAACTCAGCACCTCCGCGAGGACCTGCTCGATCAACTCGTCCTTGCCGGCGAAGTGGTAGGAGATCAGCGCGGGGCTGACCCCGGCCCGCTCGGCGATCCTGGCGAACGACGCCCTGGCGTGGCCGAGTTCGGCGATCGTCGTGATGGCGCTGCGCACGATCTGCGCGCGCCGAGCCTGCTCGATGAACGAACCGCCGTCCTGGGCGGTCGACCGGTTTTCTGGTTGCATAACCAGGAATCTAAGCGATCGATCAGCCGTATGGCGGCTCAGGCAGGCGAGTGTGACCTTGAGTCACCAGACTCCGCCGAATGAGATTGGTCGGAGTTTACGGTCAAGGCCCTTACCGTCTATCGGGTCACGTCGCTTACCCGTGGCCCTCGCCCGGGGCCCTCTCCATGATCGACGCTGTTTGTCCCGATATTGTGACAATGTGCCATATGCTGGACATTCTGTGCTAGCAAGGGTATTCGCGCAGGTCAGGTCGGGTGGGCCGCGCCGATAGGCCGATGTCCGGTAATCTGACCGTTATATCCAACTGTTGCTGACCGTTACGTTTTGCCCGATATTGTTCACTCGTACGCCGTCCCGTGTCGATTCTTTTTCCTGATGTACGACGGCGGCTTCGTTGTGGGGGCTCTCGTCAACCGGAACCGCCGGCCCCCGTTCAACGCGGACGGAGAGTGATGGGCAAGTACCTGCTTCGCAGGTTGGCAATAAATGTGATCTTGGTCGCGGTCGCGGCCAGCCTGGCATACATGCTCGCCGCAACCACCATGAATCCCCGCGGCGCGTACGAGGGGCGCCAGCCCCCGGTGGCCGAGGCTGTCGTCGACGCGACGCTCGACGCGTACAACCTCAACGACAAGACCCCCGTGCTGCAGCGGTACGCGACCTGGGCGTCCGGAGTGGTCACCGGAGACTTCGGCAGGACCTGGAACGGCGGCTCGGTCAACGACGAGATGGGCAGGCGGATCGGCGTGAGCCTCCGGCTGCTGTTCGTCGGCACACTCGTGGGCTTCGCCGTGGGGGTCGCCCTCGGCGCGTACTCGGCCGTCAAGCAGTACAGATTCCCCGACCGCCTGATCGGGGTCAGCTCCTTCGTGATCATGGCGATCCCGGTGTTCGTGCTGGCCACGCTGCTGGCTATCGCCACGTACAACGTGAACCGAGGGCTCGGCTTCACGCTGATCGAGTACACGGGCGAGTACAACCCCAGGCTGTCGGGCTGGGACCAGTTCCTCAACCGGCTGAACCACCTGATCCTGCCGACCATCTCGCTCAGCCTCGGCTCGATCGCCTTCTACAGCCGCATCCAGCGCAGCATGATGCTCGACGTGCTGAACCAGGACTTCGTCCGCACGGCCATGGCCAAGGGGCTGCGGCGCAGGACCGCGCTGCTGAAGCACGCGCTGCGCACCGCGCTGATCCCCGCGGCCACCTACTTCGCCTTCGCGTTCGGGACGATGCTCACCGGAGCCACCTTCACCGAGAAGATCTTCGCCTGGCACGGCATGGGCGCCTGGTTGATCGACTCGATCAACCAGAACGACGTCAACGCCGTCGCCGCGGTGAGCCTGTTCGCCTCCGTCTGCGTCCTGGCCGCCGCCTTCCTGTCGGACCTGCTGGTGGCGGCCCTCGATCCTCGAGTGAGGGTGAGTTAGGTTGCGTTCCAAGGTTGTCTTCGCGCGGCTGATCCGCAACAAGCAGGCCCGTTACGGCTCCATCGCCCTGCTCCTGCTGGTGGCGCTGGCCTACGTCGGCCCCTACGTCGGCGCCCACGACTGGACCGACAAGGACTTCCTGGCCTTCCTGTCGCCCCCGTCCGCCGACCACTGGTGGGGGACCACCACGATCGGCCAGGACATGTTCGCGGTCACGCTGCGCGGCATGCAGAAGTCGATCATCATCGGGCTGCTGGTCGCGGTCATCTCCACCGGCCTCGCCGCACTGGTCGGCGCGTTCGCCGGATATTTCGGCGGCTGGGTCGACAAGCTGCTCATGTGGGGCGTGGACCTGCTGCTCGTCCTGCCCAGCTTCCTCATCATCGCGATCATCTCGCCGAGGCTGAGGGGCGCCTCCTGGATCTGGTTCGTGGTACTGCTCGCGGCCTTCGCCTGGATGATCACCTCCAGGGTGGTCCGCAGCATGACGCTCTCGCTGCGCGAGCGGGAGTACGTCCTCGCCGCGGTCTACATGGGCATCCCCCGCTGGAAGATCATTTTTCGTCACATCGTGCCGAACCTGTCGTCCCTGCTGATCATCGACGCGACGCTCAACGTCAGCGGCGCGGTCATCGGCGAGGCGGCTCTGTCGTTCTTCGGATTCGGCATCCAGGCGCCCGACGTCTCGCTCGGCACGCTGATCGCCGAAGGCGCCCGCAACGCCACCGGCTACCCGTGGCTGTTCGCGTTCCCCGCCGGCCTGCTGGTGGTCCTGGTGCTGAGCATCAACCTGATCGGCGACGGCCTGCGTGACGCACTCGACCCGGGGAGCAACACATGAGCATCTTGGAGGTCCGCGACCTCAACGTCACCTTCCCCGGCCGCATCGAGGCCGTGCGCGGCGTGAGCTACGAGGTCTCGCGCGGCGAGGTGCTCGGCATCGTCGGCGAGTCAGGCTCGGGCAAGTCCGTGACGTCGCTCGCCATCATGGGCCTGCTCTCGCCGAACGCCGTGGTCAGCGGCTCGGTCAAGCTGCACGGCCAGGAACTGCTCGGCGTGGACGAGTCCCGGCTGACCAAGGTCCGCGGCAAGTCGATCAGCATGATCTTCCAGGACCCGTTGTCGGCGTTCACCCCCGTCTACACCATCGGCGACCAGATCGCCGAGGCCGTCCGCGTCCACCAGAAGATGGCCAAGGACAAGGCCGCCAAGCGCGCCGTGGAGCTGCTCGACCTGGTCGGCATCCCGCATCCGGACGTGCGGGCCAAGTCCTTCCCGCACGAGTTCTCCGGCGGCATGCGGCAGCGCGCGATGATCGCGATGGCCATCGCCAACGACCCCGACCTGCTGATCTGCGACGAGCCGACCACCGCGCTCGACGTGACCATCCAGGCGCAGGTGCTCGAGGTGCTCAAGACCGCGCAGCGGGAGACGGGCGCCGGCATCGTGATGATCACCCACGACCTGGGCGTCATCGCGGGCATGGCCGACCGGGTGCTCGTCATGTACGCGGGCCGTCCGGTCGAGCAGGGGCCGGTGGACGACATCTACTACCGGCCGCGGATGCCGTACACGATGGGTCTGCTGGCGTCGATCCCCCGGATCGACGGCGAGGAGGGGCCGCTGGTCCCCATCGAGGGCAACCCGCCCTCCCCGGTCGAGCTGCCGCCGGGCTGCCCGTTCGCGCCGCGCTGCCCGATGAAGGTCGACGCGTGCGACGACGAGGAGCCGCCGCTGGTCCCGATCGGCGGCGGGCGGCACGTGGCCTGCATCCGCTCGCGCGAGATCGAGCACAAGAACCTGACCGGCACCGACGTCTTCCCGGTCCCCGTCATCCCGCCGAGCGAGGTGGTGCGGATCCCGCGTGACCAGCGTGCGACGGTGCTCGAACTCGACGACGTCATCAGGCACTACCCCCTGATGAAGGGCGCGGTCTTCAAGCGGCGCGTCGGCACCGTGCACGCGGTCGACGGCATCAGCTTCGACATCGCCGAAGGCGAGACGCTGGCGCTGGTCGGCGAGTCCGGCTGCGGCAAGACGACCACGCTGCAGCAGATCATGCAGCTCAGCGCCCCGCAGCGCGGCCGCGTCGTCGTGCTCGGCAAGGACAGCGCCAAGCTGGACAAGGCCACGCACAAGGCGCTCCGGAGCGAGCTGCAGATCGTCTTCCAGGACCCGATGGCCGCGCTCGACCCGCGCATGCCGGTCGGCGACATCGTCGCCGAGCCGCTGCGCGCCCACGGGCGCAAGAACGTGACCGAGCGGGTCGCCGAGCTGCTGGAGCTGGTCGGGCTCTCCCGCGAGCACGCCTCGCGCTATCCGCAGCACTTCTCCGGCGGCCAGCGCCAGCGCATCGGCATCGCCCGCGCGCTCGCGCTCGACCCGAAGGTGCTGGTGCTCGACGAGCCGGTCTCCGCGCTCGACGTCTCCATCCAGGCCGGCGTCATCAACCTGCTGGAGAAGCTGAAGAACACGCTGGGACTGTCGTACCTGTTCGTGGCGCACGACCTCGCCGTGGTCCGGCACCTCGCCGACCGGGTCGCGGTCATGTACCTCGGCAGGATCGCCGAGATCGGCACCGTCGAGAACGTCTACGACCGTCCGGCGCACCCCTACACGCAGGCGCTGCTGTCAGCGATCCCGCTGCCAGACCCCGAGATGGAACGCACCCGTAAGCGGATCCTGCTCGAAGGCGACCTGCCCAGCCCGGCCGACCCGCCATCGGGCTGCCGGTTCCGCACCCGTTGCCCCAAGTTCGCGCGCCTCAGCCAGGCGGAGCAGCGGCGCTGTGTGGACGAAGAACCGCTGGTTGCTCGGCACGCGAACGCCACGGATCACGGCGTCGCCTGCCATTACGCGGAGGAGATCGAGGTCATCACGGCCTCGGAAGATCAGGAGGAAAAGTGAAGGTTCGTTATCGGGCAGCGGCGGGAATCTCGGTCCTCGCCATGGCCGTCGCGGCCTGTGGCGGTGGTGGCGGAGACGCCCAGAAGCCCAATGCCGAGCAGTCGCAGCAGGCTCAGCAGCAGATGGCGGAGACCCCGGCCATCAGCATCGCCCCCGCCGCCTACGAGCAGGTCAAGGACGGCGGCACGCTGACCCTGGCGGTCGGTCAGTGGCCCAGCCAGTGGAACACCAACCACGTCGACGGCAACCAGGCCGACACCGCGGACATGATGGACACGATCATGCCGCAGCTGATGGTGGCCGACGAGGAGGCCAACTTCACGGCGAACCCGGACTTCCTGACCGACGTCAAGAACGAGACGTCCGGGGACAAGCAGGTCGTCACCTACACGCTGAACGACAAGGCCGTGTGGTCGGACGGCACGCCGATCACCTGGAAGGACCTCGAGGCCGCCTGGAAGGCCAGCAACGGCAAGAACAAGAAGTTCAAGCCGGCCTCCACCGACGGCTGGGACCGGATCGAGTCGGTCACCAAGGGCGACTCGGACAAGGTCGCCATCGTGACCTACGCCAAGCCGTACCCGGAGTGGCAGGGCCAGTTCTCCCGGTCGCCGTTCCTCCACCCGGCCAAGCACATGGAGACGCCCGAGGCGTACGACAAGGACTACCTGCAGAAGATCCCGGTCACCGCCGGTCCCTTCAAGGTCGAGAGCATCGACGAGGGCACCAAGACGCTCACCGTCGTCCGTGACGACAAGTGGTGGGGCAAGAAGGCCAAGCTCGACAAGATCATCTTCCGCACGATCGAGACGCCCGCCGCCCAGGTGAACGCCTTCGCCAACGGCGAGCTCGACGCCGTGGAGATCCCGCCGGGCAGCCCGGCCGACCTCAAGCGGGCCAAGGAAGTCCCGAACGTGGACATCCGCAAGTCGCTCAGCCCGAACTGGCGGCACATCACCGTCAACAACCAGTCGGAGTTCCTGAAGGACAAGTCGGTCCGCCAGGCCGTCCAGTACGCGATCAACCGTGACGTGATCACCCAGTCCGACCTCAAGGACATGGACTGGCCGCTGCAGACGCTGGGCAACCACGTCTTCATGAACAACCACAAGGGCTACGTCGACAACTCCGGCGACCTCGGCAAGTACAACGTCGAGAAGGCCAAGCAGCTGCTCGACGCGGCCGGCTGGAAGCAGGAGGGCGAGTACCGCAAGAAGGACGGCAAGGAGTTCTCGCTGAGCTTCGTCGTCCCCGCGGGCGTGCCGTACGCCAAGACCGAGGGCGAACTCACCCAGGCCATGCTCAAGGAGGCCGGGATCAAGATCACGATCCGCCCGGTCCCCGATGACAAGTTCTTCACCGACTTCATCATCAAGGGCGACTTCGACCTGGTGCCGTTCTCCTGGATCGGCACGCCGCTCCCGATCGGCAGCCTGCCCCAGATCTACAAGAGCGGCTCCGAGAGCAACTTCCCCAAGGCCAGCGACCCCGCCGTGGACGCCGCCATCGAGGAGGCCGTGAGCGAGATGGACCCGGCCAAGGCCTTCGAGAAGGCCAACGCCGCGGACAAGCTCATCTGGGACATGGTGCACACCATCCCGCTGTACCAGCGTCCTGACATCCAGGCCACCAAGAAGACGCTCGCCAACTGGGGCGCCTTCGGCTACAAGTGGAGGGACTACAGCCAGGTCGGCTTCACCGGCTGATCTTCGCGCGTGACGACCCCGGCCGGTCTCCGGCCGGGGTTCGTGCTGTTGGGAACCGGTATTTTGGAACGATGCATCCCCCTGTTGAGCCTTATGATCATGGGCACCTGGATACCGGCGACGGCCATCTCGTCTACTGGGAGGTCTGCGGCAACCCCGACGGCAAGCCCGCGCTCGTCGTGCACGGCGGCCCCGGTTCGGGCTGCAGCGTCAACCAGCGCCGCACCTTCGACCCGGAGCGCTACCGCATCATCCTGTTCGACCAGCGCAACTGCGGCCGCAGCCTGCCGCACGCCGCCGACCCGGCCGCCGACCTGTCCACCAACACCACCCACCACCTGGTCGCCGACATGGAGCGGCTGCGCGAGCACCTCGGGGTCGACACATGGCTGCTGTACGGCGGGTCGTGGGGCTCCACGCTGATGCTCGCCTACGCCGAGGCGTACCCCGAGCGGGTGTCGGAAATGGTCATCGTGGCCGTCACCATGACCCGCCGCTCCGAGATCGACTGGCTCTACCGGGGTGTCGGCCGCTTCTTCCCTGAGCAGTGGCAGCGCTTCCGCGAGGGCGTGCCCGAGGCCGAGCGCGACGGCGACCTGCTGGCCGCCTACTCCCGGCTGATGTCCGACCCCGACCCGGACGTGCGCGCCAAGGCCGCTCACGACTGGACCGCCTGGGAGGACGCGGTGATCTCTCTGGAGGTCAACGGCAAGCCGAACGCCTACAGCGACCGGCCGCCCGCCGCCCTGCTGGCCTTCGTCCGCATCTGCTCCCACTACTTCTCCAACGCCGCCTGGCTGGAGGAGGGGGTCCTGCTGCGGAACGCCCACAGGCTGGCCGGCATCCCCGGCGTGCTCATCCACGGCCGCTTCGACCTCGGCGGGCCGCTGGAGACCGCCTGGCAACTGGCGCAGGCCTGGCCCGACGCGCGCCTCGTCGTGGTGGACGACTCGGGGCACACCGGCAGCCAGACCATGCGCAAGGAGATCTTCGCCGCCCTGGACGGCTTCGCGCCAGGACTCACGTGAAGGTGACGTCGCTGCAGAAGTAGTACGTCTGGTCCATGTGCGAGGCCTTCCAGATGGTGTAGACGACGTGGCGGCCGGTGCGGCCCGAGCTGCTGAGACCGTTGACCGGATACGTCTGGGCGGGGGCGTACCCGGCGGTCTCGCGGACCAGCTCCAGGTGGTTCCAGCCCAGGGGCGTGGTCGTGGCGTCGTAGCCCTGGTGGGTGATGTAGACCCTGATGTAGTCGGCGCCGTGGCCGGCCTGGTCGTTCAGGCGGATGTCGAAGGTGTTGCCGAGGTTCGTCGTCGTCCACGCGCCGGGCGTGTCCATGGAGCGGTAACGTGCGCGGAGGCGGTGCCGGTCATGGGGATGGCGTAGAGCATCGTCGCGGACAGCAGGAGGATCAGGGCGCGCAGTGTCCGGCGTCGGGCGTGGCCGTGTGGCATGGTGCGATTTCCGGTTGAGGTTCCGGGGTGAAGGGAGCGCTCCCGCTTGGCGGCGACGGTATCTGACAGCCTCGGTGGAAACAACTGACGGCATGAGTCAAGCGCTCGCCCCGCCATGGCCTGCCGGGGCCGAAGTGCGGGGCGAGCAGCGGAAAGGCGTCCGCGTGGTCAGATCGGTCGTGGTGCCTGGTCCGGTGAAAGTTTCAGCCGTGCGAGTTGCTGCGCGAGCCCGCGATGGTGAAGCAGGACGGGCCGTTCGGGCCGCCGATGCGGACGGAGTCGAAGAAGTCGCGGAAGGTGGAGAAGAAGTTGCCCTTGGCGCGCGGGGTGGTCACCGCCGAGCAGCCGTCGTAGCCGGCCTCGGAGTAGAGGTGGATGTAGGAGTCCGTGCGGTTCCAGTCGGACTTGGACCTGTCGGCCATGTTCAGCGCGGCGAGATCAGGCGTGTCGCTCTGGATCTGGATGATGTCGCCGGTGCCGTCGAGACCGGAGAACATGCAGTAGTTGCCCTCCTGGCATCGGTCGTAGCCATCGGCCGCATGGGCGGGAACGCTCGTCAGGGTGGCCAGGGCGATGGCCGCGATCGGTAATGCCAGCACGTGAAGCTTCTTGCCCACCATTCCTCCATGGGTGAAACTTTCCTTCGATGACGAGTCGAACATACATGGCTTGATCTTTCTGACGGAAGGGGTAAGCGCCTGCGGGTTCTGCCGGGCCTCGGCGCCATGCCGGTGGCCGGGCGGGCACGATGGACCCATGGCCATCCCTCGCGACTACGACACCGACCCGGAGCGGTTCCGGCTCGCCTCCACCGTCACCGCGCGCTACCTGACGGGGGAGCGCGGCCAGCACCGGCATGTCGCCGACGCGCTGACCGGCGCGGGAGCGGCGCTGGTCCTCGACATCGGATGCGGCGAGGGAGCCCTGAGCGCGGCGCTGCCCGCCGGCTCGACGCGCGTCGTGGGGCTGGACGCCGCTGCGGCGATGACGGGCCGGCACCCGCGCCCGGTGGTGCGCGCGGAGGCGGCCGCGCTGCCGTTCGCGGACGGGGTCTTCGACGCGGCCGTGGCGGTGAACATGCTCTACCACCTCGACGACCCGGTCGCCGCCATCGCCGAGGCGCATCGCGTGCTGGCGCCGGGCGGGATGTTCGTCGCCGCCTCACCGAGCCGCCTCGACTCCCCGGAGCTGGCCGGGGTCTGGCGGCCGGAGCGGTCGACCTTCGACGCCGAGGACGCGCCGGAGCTCCTGGCGCGGGTCTTCGGCCGGGTCGAGGTCGAGCGGTGGGACGCGCCGCTGATCACCTTGCCCGACGAGCCGGCGGTCCGCGACTACCTGATCGCCCGCTACGTCCCGCCGCACGCCGCGGCAGCGGCCGCCGCCCGGGTCCGGACGCCGATCACGGTCACCAAGAGGGGAGCGTTCGTGTACGGACGCAAGGAGTGATCACTGGGCCGGATCCTGCCGTGACGCCTGCGGAACGTACAGGCGCTGGCCGGCGGTGAGGCCCCAGCCGAGCCGCGCGAGCAGCTCTCGTACGGCGGGCGGCGCCGGGTCCAGGATCAGTTCGCGGCCGGGGCGCAGGCCGGCGGCGGTGGCCAGGATCAGGCGCAGTCCCGCCGCGTCGATGAAGCTCAGCCCGCCGAGGTCGAGCCGGATGTCCTGGTCGTCGATCCGGGTCGCCCACCGTAGCGCGCGAGCCAGGACCCGCCGGTTGCTCCGGTCGATCTCGCCTGTCACGCGCAGGCCGAGGGGGTGGAGGATGTGCATGATCTGGGCTTGTCCGTTGCGTTCGAAGGTCATCGCGCTCCGGGGGTCGGGGGGTGTGTACGCCAGGCGCCAAGGCCGAAATCGTGGCAAATCTGGCATCTAACGACCGAGTTCGTCATCGACGTGGCACCATCGAGGCGGAGGAGATGGTTCCGGCCGTCGCCTTCCGCGCCGGCACCGGTGGTCGCACCGCGTGCTCGTCAGCCGCGCCCCGGCTCGCCTCGAGTTCGGGTCGTTTCATCTTCTGCCCGAGGGAACATGCTTTACGCGCGCAATGCCCCCGTATCCGGTAGGTGACCACATGAGCGGACAGTTCGAGCTGCGCTGCCCCATCACCTACGATCTGGGACTGATCCGGGGCCTGATACGCCTGTACGCCCAGCATGCCGGCCTGTCCGGTGGCCGTCTGGAGAACCTGACGCTGGCCGTCAACGAGGCGATCACCAACGTCCTCGACCACGCCGGCGCCGCCGGGACGGTGACCGCCACCAGCGACGACAGCGGCGTCACCGTGGAGATCGTCGACCTGGCGGGCACCCTGATGCCCGAGCACCTGGCCACCGCGCACGTCGACGTGACCTCCTCGCACGGCTTCGGGCTGTGGGTCATCCGCTGCGTGTGCGACGAGCTCACCCTCGATCACCCCGACGGCCGCACCCGCCTGCGCATGCACATGCGCTTCCGGCCCCCGGCGGCGTCGGTGCTGAGCCCGTTCGAGCCGAGCGACAGCTCCTCCGAAGCGGTGAGCTGACCCGGCTCAGGCCGGTCCGGACAGGGACGCCACGGCCAAGACGGCCGTGTTGAACGCGATTTGGGCGACGATCGCGACCGGGTCCAGCGAGACGCCGCCCGCTTCAGCCCTCGGCGGCAGCGTCACGGGCGCGGTGCTGCGGCAGCAGGCCGGCCGCCTGGGCACGCAGGATCGCCGTGACGCGGTCCGCCGCCCCGAGTTTGCGATAGAGGTTCTCCTGGTGCTTGTGCACCGTCCGGGGGGAGATGCCGAGCCGCCGTCCGATCGCGACTGCGGTCAGGCCCTTGGCCAGGAGGGACACGACGGCCGTCTCGCGAGGGGTGACACCGAGGTCCGCCGCCCGCTCCGCCGGCGCCGGTCCGCCCGACTCCCGCCATCGGCGCAGGTGACGCAGATGCTTCTCGGCGGTGACCAGCAGCGGCTGGACCCGGGCGGCATAGGCCTGGTCGCGCTCGGTGACCCGCTCGCCGAGCGGGCGGCAGATGAGGAACGAGCGGATGGTGCCCGGCGGGGCCGCCAGCGGCAGCGCGATCTGCTCGTCGACGCCCATGAGCGAGCGCATCGTGTCGTAGGTCGGCGTGCGGCGCCAGCTCGACTCGGTGGTCACGTCGGTGATGGCGTGCGGGGCGCGGTCGTGCTCGTCGCGGGTGTAGTGGACGGCCAGCGGATGCGCGCCCATGTTCGCGCGCAGCAGCGTGGTGAGGGGGAGCTCGCCGGGCCAGTCGGGCGCCCAGGCCTGCACGTCCCCGGCTCCGCGCAGCAGTTGCACATTGTCCAGGAACAGGCACAGGGCGCCGTGGAGGGCGTCGTTCAGCTCGGCGGTCAGGCGCGGCCACTCCAGCTCCGGCTCGGTGCTGTCCAGGAGTGCCACGGCGAGGTCCAGCATGCGTTCGTAGTCCTGTGAGGTGAGGCCCATGTGCGCGAGTGTCCGAGCGGTGAACGTTCCGCTCCAGGGACTTTTGCGCAGGGCGTCTACGTACTTTTGCGTATTTCGACTGGTGGGACCGGAGTTCGATCCTGGTGAGCGCGACGAAGGGCGCCGGCCTGAAGGCCGGCCGCGCCGCGTGATCGAGGAGCGCACGATGAGACAGGTGATGGTGGCCGTCCTCCTGGCCGCGAGCCTGGTGGCGAGCCCGGCCGCCGCGGCGGCGAACATTCCCGCGGTCTTCGACGGCGCCTCGGCCGACGGCCTGCTGGTGTGGTTCTCGACCACGGAGGCGATCCCCGGCACGCCGGACACCGACACGGCGCGCGACGTCTACGAGCGCGCCGCCGACCAGAGCCTGCGGCTGATCTCCACCGGCGGGGCCAACCTCGACGCGGACTTCCATCGCGCCCTCGGCGCCGGCGGATCGGTGTGGTTCTCGACCACGGAGGCGATCCCCGGCACCGGCGACACCGACACCGCGCGCGACATCTACGAGCGGACGGTCGGCGGCGCCCTGCGCCTGACCACCACGGGCGGGACCAACGACGACGCGCGGTTCCTGAACCTCGCCGCCGACGGCAGGCGCCTGTGGTTCTCGACCGTCGAGGCGATCCCCGGCACCGGCGACTTCGACCAGGCGTCGGACGTGTACGAGTGGGCGGCCGGCAGCGGGATCAGCCTGGTCTCCCGAGGGGGAGTGGCCGGTGAGCCCGCGACCTACACCGCCGCCTCGGCCGACGGGTCACGGGTCTGGTTCCGCACGGTCGAGGCGATGCCCGGCACCGGCGACACCGACCAGGCCCTGGACGTCTACGAGCGGTCGGGCGGGACCGTACGGCTGATCTCCACCGGCGGCGCGAACGTGGACGCGTCCATCGTGCGCGCCTCGGCCGACGGCACGCGGGTGTGGTTCCGGACCCTCGAGCCGCTGCCCGGCACCGGCGACGCCGACACCGCGCTCGACGTCTACGAGCGGGACGCGGCGGGCGCCCTGCGGTTGATCTCGGCCGGCACGGCGAACACCAGCGCGGCCTTCACCGGCGCCTCGGCCAACGGCCAGATCGTCTGGTTCGCGACCACGGAGGCGATCCCCGGCACCGGGGACACCGACAGCGCGCTCGACCTCTACGAGCGGCGGGCCGGCGCCGTGCGCCTGATCACCCCCGGCACGCTGAACGTCCCCGCGGGCTTCGCGGCCGCGGCCGCCGACGGCTCCCGGGTCTGGTTCGAGACCGTGGAGCCGATCCCCGGGACGGGGGACTCCGACCTGGTCATGGACGTGTACGAGATGGCGGGCGGAGCGGTCCGCCTGGCCTCGGCCGGGGTGGCCGGCCTGCCCGCCGAGTTCCGGGCCACCGACGGCCGCACGGTCTGGTTCCGCACCCACGAGCCGATCGCGGGCACCGGCGACACCGACACGGCCGACGACGTCTACGAGCTGAGGGCGGGCACGACCGGCCTGGTCTCGGCAGGGGCCGCGAACCTGGACGCGAAGTACCTGGCGAGGTCGGCCAACGGCCGCACGGTGTGGTTCCGCACCGACGAGGCGATCCCCGGCACCGGGGACACCGACCTGTCCACCGACGTCTACGAGCGAAGCGCCGGCTCGCCGGCGCGCCTCATCAGCACCGGCCAGTCGCCCGCCGCGGGCGGCGCGTACTTCCTCGGCGCGTCGGCGGACGCCTCCCGGGTGCGCTTCATGACCACCGAGGCGATCCCCGGCACCGGCGACACCGACACGGCGATGGACGTCTACGAACGCCGCCCCGACGGCACCCACCGGTTGATCTCCACCTGAAGGGGGAACGATGCGACTCGTCCTCGCGCTCGTCCTGGCCGCGCTGTGGGCGCAGCCCGTGCACGCCGCCACCGCCGGCATACCCGGACTCGAGCGGGTCGTCGGCTACAGCACCATCGACTCCGCCCAGACCAAGAGCGCGCGCGCCGACTGCCCCTTCGGCAAGGTCGTCATCGGCGCGGGCGGCGGACTCAGCGCGGTCAATCCGCACCTGGTCCTCAACGGGATCAAGGTGTCCGACACTCTTCGCCACGTCGAGGCCGGTGGCTGGGAGGACGAGAACGGGACCACGGCCAACTGGATGGCCTTCGCCACGGCGATCTGCGCCGATCCGCTCCCCGGCCTGGAGAAGGTCACAGTGAGAAGCCCCTACGACTCCAAACCCGTGAAGACGCTGAGCACCGGATGCCCTGACGGCAAGGAGATCCTGAGCGTCGGCTGGGAGATCGACAGCGCGCCCTCGCAGGCGTGGCTGTCCTGGCTCAGCGTGTACGAGGGCAGGCCCGCGTACGGCATCCGGAGCCGGGCGTTCATGTCCGCGAGCGAGGACCAGACCGGCTACGACCTGGATTGGTGGATCCACCTCCACCTGCTCTGCGCCTTCCCGCCCCCCGGGCTCGACTGGGTCCGCACGGGCGGCCTGCCCGACTCCACGCCGTACAAGACCGTTGAGCCGGTCTGCCCGCAAGGCAAGCGGGTGATCGGCGTGGCCGGCACGATGGAGACCGACGGCGCGCGCAGCCAGCTGGGCATCCGCCAGCTTGAGGTCGGCTCGAGCCGGTCCGCCTTCGTCACCGCGTCGGAGGATCACGACGGCACGACCGACATCTGGCAACTCGTCGGCCAGGCCGCCTGCGTGGACACCTGACCCGCCGGTACGGCCCGCCTGAGCTGCGGAAAGTGACGTGGAGGCGGGGAAGGCACCGCCCGGCGCGGCGCCCGCCAAGCCGGTCGCGGCCTACACGGGGACCTACGCCAACGCTCACTACGGGCCGCTCACCGTCACCGTGGACGGGGATGAGCTGGTGATGCGGCTCGGGCCCGAGGATCGGCGCTTTCCGCTGCGCCACTACGCGGGCGTGAACCGGGCGACCCGTCCTCGCGGGCCGCCCGGGAGGCGATCGGTCAGCGGTCCACGTGGACGACGCCGAACTCCACCAGCGGCGTGCTGCCGGCGAAGTAGCGGTCGACCTCGGCCCGCTCGGCCGCGCTGGGGTTCGGGTTGGTGCAGCTCACCCCGGCGCTGGAGCCCGACATCAGGTCCGAGCAGCGGCCGGTGCGCCGGTCGGGCAGGCCGAGGATGTGGCCGATCTCGTGGGTGGCGATGCGCAGCGGGCTGTAACCCTGGGAGGTGGCCTGCCTGCCCATCCAGATCCTCCCGCGGCCCAGGCTGGTGGGCTGCGCCCGCGGCCAGCCGTTGTCGGCGTACACGACGAAGTCGGCGGGTGTGCCCGGCACGAGCCTGACGTTGCTGACACTGGCGTTCCAGAGCTGTGCGGCCTGGTCCACCGTGGCCCGGAACTCCGCCGCCCTGGTGGCGTCGTACCGGAGCACCCTGACCAGGGATACGGCCTGGGCGGGGGAGCTGATGAGGAGGAAGGAGAGGGTGAGGGCGAGACTGACCGCGAGACGAAGGAATCGTGGCATGGGGGGATCCTCCGGGAGTGGGGGTGCTGCCACGGTATGCGCGGCTTCTCGCCCCGGAGAGCTGGCAGATTGCCCCTATCGCGGTGATATGCCCCTGTGTCGTTACGCCTGACGCGTGAGATAGCCGCCCATGGTGCGGAAGAGCTCGGTGGCCGGCAGGTCGGCGCCGTCCTCGGTGCGGACGCGCTCGATCACCAGCCCGTGGTTACGGCCACGGCGGGCGTCGGCGCCGGCGACGATGACCACGCCGTCCCCCTCGCGGATGAAGACACGGCCGGGGGTGCCGCCGTAGATCCCCCGGGACACCGAGGCCTTCAGCACCCGGACGCGCTCGCCGTTGTAGTGGGTGAAGGCGTTGGGGTAGGGGTCGGACTGCGCGCGGACCAGCCGGGAGATGTCCTCTGCGGGCCACGTCCAGTCGATGTTGCCGTCCTCGATCGACCGCTTGTGGAAGAAGCTGGCCTTCGAGCGGTCCTGCGGGGTCCAGTCCGCCCGGCCGGAGGCGATGAGGTCCAGCGCCTCGGTGACGACCGGGCCGATCAGGTCGACCGTGCGGTGGAACAGGTCGGTGGCGGTGTCCTCGGGCCTGACGGGCACGGCGCGCTGCACCACGATGTCGCCGGCGTCCAGCTCCTCGTCCATCATGTGCGCGGTGACGCCGACCTCCCGCTCGCCGTTGATCAGCGCCCAGATCAGCGGTGAGAAACCGGCGTAGGCGGGCAGCAGCGAGTCGTGCACGTTCAGGGTGCCGTGCCGGGGCAGGCGGAAGATCTCCGGCGGAATCCAGGTCCGCCAGTTGTTCGCCACGATGAGGTCCGGCTCGGCCTCCTTGAGCCGGGCCATCAGCTCCTGGTCGTCGGGCCGGTTGCGCAGCAGCACCGGGACGTCGCGCGCCTGCGCCAGCTCGGCCACCGAGTCGCTCCAGATCCGCTCGTAGGCGTGGTCGCTCTTGGGGTGCGTCACCACGAGCACGACCTCGTGCCCGGAATCCAGCAGCGCCTGGAGCGTGCGGTGTCCCCAGGTCTGGTAACCGAACATCACGACCCGCATGGTGTCTCCTTGTCGAGGGGATCCGATCAGGTTAGGCTCACCTTAATTAGGCCAGGCTAACCTAATTCAGGTCGGTCATCCACCCCGGAATCGGCCGCCAGGAAGGCACTACATGTCCTCTTCGGATCAGCACGTCCACGACCTCATAGGCATCGGCTTCGGGCCGTCCAACCTCGCCCTGGCGATCGCGCTGCGCGAGCACCAGGCGAGGACGGGCGAGGTGATCGACGCCGTGTTCCTCGAGAAGCAGCATGCCTTCGGGTGGCACCGGGGCATGCTGCTGGAAGGGACCACCATGCAGGTGTCCTTCCTCAAGGACCTGGTCACCATGCGGAACCCGGGGAGCGAGTTCAGCTTCCTCAGCTATCTGCAGGACAAGGGGCGGCTGCTGGACTTCATCAACCACAAGACGATGTTCCCGTCCCGGCTGGAGTTCCACGACTACCTCGAATGGGCGGCCGCCCCCTTCGCCGACCAGGTGGCGTACGGGTCCGAGGTGGTCATGGTCACCCCGGTGACCGTGGACGGAGCGGTGGATTTCCTGGACGTGGTCGTCCGCCAGAGTGACGGCACGCTGACCACCCGGCGCACCCGCGACCTGGTCGTCGCCGCCGGGCTCGAACCGGTCCTGCCGGAGGGCGTGGTGAGCGGCGAGCGGATCTGGCACAGCGACGAGTTACTGGACAGGCTGCCCGAGCTGCGGGATCCGCGCCGGCTCGTCGTGGTCGGAGCCGGGCAGAGCGCCGCCGAGGTGACCGACCACCTGCACGCCGTCTTCCACGACGCGGAGGTGTGCGCCGTCTTCGCCAAGTACGGCTACACCCCCGCCGACGACAGTTCCTTCGCCAACCGCATCTTCGACCCGGTGGCCGTCGACCACTTCTACACCGCGCCCGACGAGGTCAAGTCGCGGCTGCGCGCCTACCATGCCTCCACCAACTACTCGGTGGTCGACCTGGAGGTCATCGACGGCCTGTACCGCCGCCACTACCAGGAGAAGGTGCTGGGCAAGGAGCGCCTGCGCATCCTCAACGCCTCCCGGCTCGTCGACGTCGACAAGGACGAGGCGGGCGTGCGCGCCACCGTGGAGTTCCTGCCCACCGGTGAGCGCACCCTGCTGGACGCCGACGTCATCGTCTTCGCCACCGGCTACCGGCCGGCCGACCCGCTCACCCTGCTCGGCGCGATCGGCGAGCACTGCGACCGGCTGCCCGGCGGCGGCGTGCGCATCGGCCGCGACTACCGCGTCGCGACCCCACGGGCGGTGCGCTGCGGCATCTACGTCCAGGGAGCCACCGAGCACACCCACGGCCTCACCTCCACCCTGCTGTCCAACACCGCGGTCCGGGTGGGGGAGATCGTCCAGTCGATGGCCGACCGGCTCCGCCGCGGCACCTACGCCATGTCGCGCTGAGCCGCGTCGTGGTGGCGGCCGATCGGGATGACCGGCGGAGTCACGCCGACGGGGTCGGCCGTCGCCACGCAACGCCCGCGAAGACGTCCTCGACGAGGTCGGTCTATCGGCGCGCCTGGTCGAGGTCGTGCGGCGCCATGACGACCGTGCGGGCCTTTGCCAAATTTTACCGAGCGCGAAAACCCCGGCGGGTACGGGGTTTCGGGGGCAGGTAAGGCTCAGTCAGGCCATCTGTAAGGTTTGCCTACTTGTGCACTTATGGGGCTGTATATACCTTTTGCCTCATCGTGGCACACGGATCGGGCTCCCCTCGCCCATCCGTTGCCCATTCGTTGACCGGACCGTGCGCTGTCCTGGCGAGCCCCCTCCTCGGGACGGCGCACGGCCGCCGAGTCCGCATCTCGCGGAGCCGGGGACCCAAGTTTCTGGGGTGAATCGGACGCCTTGCGTCCGTAGGGCACTTCCACGCCCGAACCCGTCAGCTAACCCGGTAGGCGGCATGGAAGCAAGGAGTCAATTCCCTCATGCCCGAGCCTCGGCTCGCCGCCCTTTCCCCCAGGCGCCTGCTGAACCTCCCCGGCTACGCCATCGCCGGTGCGATCCTGGCGGCGGTCGCCCTGACCGGCCCCGCGTACGCCGTCGACCATCCGCCGGCTCACCAAGGCCGCGAACAGGTCCCGCTCACCTACGGCCAGGACGTCTCCAACTACCAGCCCCAGCACGACTGGAACGCCAGCCCCGCCAAGTTCGGCATCATCAAGGCGACCGAGGGCGTGAGCTTCCGCGACGGCACCTTCGCCCGGCACTGGCGGGAGCTGGACAAGAAAGGCATCGTGCGCGGCGCCTACCACTACGGTCACCCCGGCAACGATCCCGTCGCCGAAGCCGACCACTTCCTGTCCGTGGTGAACGCCCAGCCCGGCAAGCGCGGTGACCTGCTGGTGCTGGACCTGGAGACCACCGACGGCCTGTCCGTCGAACAGGTCAACAACTGGGCCAGGACCTGGCTGTCCTACGTCGAGGACACGACCGGCATCACCCCGATGTTCTACAGCGGATGGAACTTCGCCGACACCTACGGCAGGGGACTGGCCGAATATCCCCTCTGGGTGGCCCACTACAGCAAGCCCAAGGGCACCGTCACCCCGCCCGCGGACTGGAAGTACTGGACCATCCACCAGTACTCCGACACCCCCGTCGACCAGAACGTCTCCTCGCTCACCCCCGACGGGCTGCGCGCCCTCGGCCGGCGCTGAGGCGAGCTATGGTCGTAGTTCAGCCCTTTCGGCAGCGGAGATCCGCAGCATACGCAGACACCTGGCACGACCGCCCACGCAGCCAACTTCCGGCAGGCGCACGCCTGGGCATGCTCTCAGGCGAAGTGCATGACGATGGCCAGCCCGATGAGGTGCATGGCTGCCACCGCGGTGAGCAGTGCGATGAACACGAACTTGGCCGGGCCATGCTCGAAGTGCCTGCCCTCCTTCAGCGGAGGCAGCTTCGCTACGCGCTCGGCGATGCGGTCCTCGATCGGCTTGCGATGAAACATGAGGTGTCCCTCCCCGAAGGGCCCGGCCACAGTCGATTTGCGTGGCATCTATTGGTAGGCTAACGATTTGTACACCAAGTAAACTACCAGAGCTCGTAGGAGGCGTACACATATGGAGACTGTGAGAGAGGCAACAGGCCTCTTGGCGCTGGACCGGCAGGTGTGTTTCGCCCTCAGCATCGCCTCACGCAGCGTGATCAGCCTCTATCGACCGCTGCTGCAACCCATGGGGCTGACCCACCCGCAATACCTGGTCATGCTCGCGCTCTGGGAAAACGAGCCCTTGTCGGTCAAGGAACTGGGAGAGCTGCTCCAGCTCGACCCAGGCACGCTCTCCCCGCTCCTCAAGCGGCTCCAGGCCCTTGGCTACATCCACCGCGAGCGCAACAGTCAGGACGAACGCGCCTTGGCCGTGACCCTCGCTCCAGCCGGTCGGCAACTCAGGGCCGAAGCGGAGAAGATCCCTCCTGCCATCATTGCCCGGCTCGGCATGGACATCGAGGAGCTCGAGAAACTGCACCAGTCGCTGATGCGAGTGATCTCGGCAACGCACCGCGCCAATAATCCCCAGGTGCAGGCCTAGGCAACCTCTCCACCCCGAGGCAGCTCGCGCGCCTCCCTGGCGGCCAGTTCGGAGGGCAGGACCGATCGCCGACCAGGGCGACGAGCATGCCCGGGGACGTACCCACGGGCGCCCTGCCGCCATCCTGGTGGCTATCGCGATACACGGTGTCATCCCTGGTCAAGCGGGTACGGGCCGGGCACGAGGCCCACAGCGACGTGGTGTCTCGCCGTACACCGAACAGCTGTGAGGACGTATGAGAACCGATGGATTCGCCCGCGCGCTCGGGTGGGTCAGCCTGGCGCTGGGCGCGGCGCAACTGACCGCGCCCCGCGCCATCAGCCGCCTGAGCGGCGTCGACGACCACCCGGCGGCAGCCAGGATCACCAAGCTGGTGGGCGGCCGGGAGCTGATGCACGCGGCACTGATGCTGGGCGGCCGCCAGCCCGCGCGATGGGCGTGGAGCAGGGTGGCCGGTGACGCGATGGACCTGGCCCTGCTGGGCACGGCGCTGACCGGCCGCTCGGGAGGCAGGCGCCGCCGGGTCGCGGCCGCGACGGCGGCGGTCACGGGTATCACCGCACTCGACGTGCTGTGCGCGGTGCGCGGCTCCCGCGCCCGGCGGGGCCCGCTGAAGCTGCGCGCCTCGATCATGATCAACCGGCCGCGCGACGAGGTCTACCTGTTCTGGCGCGACCTGGAGAACCTGCCGACGTTCATGACCCACCTGAAGTCGGTGCAGGTGCGCAGCGAGCGCCGATCGCGGTGGACGGCGAAGGGGCCGGCCGCCGACCTCGTGTGGGAGGCGGAGATCCTCGACGAGCGGGCGGGTGAGGTGATCGTCTGGGGATCCGTGCGCGGCTCGGACGTCACCACCAGCGGTTCGGTGAGCTTCATCGACGGCCCCAACGGGCACGGCACGCGGGTGGACGTCACCACGCAGTACGGCATGCCGGGCCGCACGCTCGGCGCCGCCATCGCCAGGATGCTCGGCGAGCACCCCGAGCAGCAGATCCGCGACGACCTGCGCCGCTTCAAGCAGGTCATGGAGACCGGCGAGGTGCTGCGCTCCGACGCGAGCCCCGAGGGCACTCACACACTGCGCCAACTCGGGCAGCGCCCGGCCCAGCCGGTCGGGGGGCGGTCATGAAGGCCAACTGCTGGACCGGCCGCAACACCGTCGAGGTGCTGGACGTGCCCGACCCCCGGATACTCAACGCCCGCGACGCGATCGTCCGCGTCACCTCGACCGCGATCTGCGGCTCCGACCTGCACCTGGTCGACGGCTACATCCCGACGGTGAAGAAGGGCGACGTGCTCGGCCACGAGTTCATGGGCGAGGTCGTCGAGGTCGGTCCCGGCGTGTCGAACCTGCGCGCCGGCGACCGGGTCGTCGTGCCGTTCCCGATCGCCTGCGGCAACTGCTTCGCCTGCGAGCGGGGCCTGTACTCGGTGTGCGAGAACTCCAACCCCAACGCCGGCCTGGCCGAGAAGCTGATGGGCCACTCCCCGGCGGGCATCTTCGGCTACTCGCACATGCTGGGCGGCTTCGCGGGCGGGCAGGCCGAGTACGCGCGGGTGCCGTTCGCCGACGTGGGGCCGATCAAGATCGAGGACGACCTGCCCGACGAGTCGGTGCTGTTCCTGTCCGACATCCTGCCCACGGGGTTCATGGGCGCGGAGATGTGCGACATCAAGCCCGGCCAGACGGTCGCCGTCTGGGGGGCGGGGCCCGTCGGCCAGTTCGCCGTGGCCAGCGCCTTCCTGCTCGGCGCCGACAGGGTGATCTGCATCGACCGCTACGACTACCGGCTGGAGTACGCGCGGCGCGCGGGCGCGCAGACGCTCCACTACGAAGAGGTGGACGTGCTGGACGCGCTGCGTGACATGACCGGCGGCCAGGGGCCCGACGCCTGCATCGACGCCGTCGGCATGGAGGCGCACCACCCGACCCCGGCCATGTACGCCTACGACCGCGCCAAGCAGGCCACCCGGATGGAGACCGAGCGCCCGTACGCCCTGCGCGAGGCGATCATGGCCTGCCGCAACGGCGGCGTGGTGTCGGTCATCGGCGTCTACGGCGGGCTGCTGGACAAGTTCCCGATGGGCTCGCTGATGAACCGGTCCCTGACGCTGCGCACCGGCCAGTGCCACGTGCAGCGTTACCTGCGGCCGCTGCTGGACAGGATCCGCGGCGGCGAGATAGACCCGAGCTTCGTCATCTCCCACCGGCTGCCGCTGAGCGAGGCGCCGCGCGGGTTCGAGCTGTTCAAGAACAAGCAGGACCGCTGCAACAAGGTCGTGCTCACGCCGTAGGAGCCTGATGAGGCCTCAAACGCTGCACGCCGCCGGCGGCGCCGGTCTCGGCGCCGCTCCTGCTGCCGTCGCTGTGGTGGTGGTACGCCACCTCCGGCATGATCGCGGAGAATAACCTGAGCGCATGCTTGATGAGGTGACCCTGTTCCGAGCCTGCGCTTCCGGAAAGACGCTTCGCGCGCGCGACGGCGAGGAGCTCGTGGTGGACAGCCGGCTGCTGCGCGACCTGTGCCGGCGCGGCCTCGACGACATCGACCCGCGAGGGCTGACCGTCGAGGCCGCCAGAATCGACGGGGACCTGGACCTGAGCGGCATGCAGGTCCCCTTCCCGCTGCGCTTCGTGGACTGCGCCTTCGAGCGTCCCGTCAACCTGGACGGCGCCGAGTTACACCTGCTCGTGCTGGACGGATGCACCGTTCCCGGCATCCTGGCCAACGGGCTGCGCGTGCGCCGCGACCTGGACCTGTCCCGGTCGCGCATCAGCGGCGGCTTGTGGACCTCGGCCAGCACCTCCTGCAGCGCGGCGGTGTGGCTGTGCGAGTCGGAGATCGGCGGGCGGCTGATCTGCCTGGACACCGTCATCGACGCCGAGATGCGCGCCGTGCAGGCCGACCGCATGCGAGTCGGCGGGACGATCCGGCTGCTGCACGGGTTCGAGGCCCGCGGCGGAATGCGGCTCCTCGGCATCCAGGTGGGCGGCTCGCTGGACCTGACCGGCGCCCGCCTGACCCGGCCGGACCGGGGGCTGGCCCTGGACCTGGGCGATGCCCAGATCGGCGGCAGCTTCTTCCTCATCGACGACCAGACCGGCCGCCGCCCCCTGCTCGGGGGCCGCCTGGACCTGGGCCACGCCAGGATCTCCGGGCAGTTCCTCATCCGCAACGCCGACTTCGAGCCCACCGGGTCCGTCACCGGGGTCGGCTACTCCAGCCTGCGCAGCGCCGGGACCGCCGTCAGCGCGCCGGGGCTCTACGTGGGCGGTGACCTCAGCGTCGAGGGCGAGTGCCGGATCGGCGGCGGCGTCGATCTGTCCATGGGGTCCTTCAGCACCATCCAGGTGCGCAGGGGCAGCCGGTTCGCCGTCGGCGGGGGGCGTGCTCTCGACCTGACGAACGCCGAGCTGCGCTCCAGCCTCCTGTTCGAGGAAGGCGTGACGGTGCAGGGCACACTGCGCCTGGCGGGGGCGCACCTCAAGGGTGACCTCATGCTGCGGAAGACCCGGTGGAGCGACCCCGAGGACGGCTCGCTCGTCGCGGCCCAGGGCGTCGTCGTCGACAGCGCGGTGAACCTGCGGGACGTGGAGACCACGGGCGGCAGGCTGAGGTTCCGCTCCGCGACGATCGGCGGCATCCTGGACGCCAGCGGCGCCCGCCTGCGCAATCCAGGCGGCGACGCTCTCTCACTCCAGCGGGTGGTGGTCAGGGGATCGGTGCTGCTCGGTGACGGATTCACCGCCGACGGCCGCGTGTCGCTGAACCGGTGCGTCGTGGAGGGGCGGCTCGACTGCGAGGGCGGCACCTTCGCCGACGGGCTCGAGGCGGTCTCCGCCACCGCTCGCGGCGGCATGGACCTGCGCTGGGCGCGGGTCCCCGACTGGGTCGACCTTACGGGCGCGATCACCACCGTGCTCACGGACGACCCCGCGGGATGGCCGCGGCGTTCGGCGATCGCCGGGCTCACCTATGACCGCTTCGACGGCTCCTGGGACTGGCGGGCGCGCCGCGACTGGTTGCGCGCCATGGTCCCCTTCGACGCGGGCCCGTACGAGCAGGTGGCCAGGGTGTTCCGCCAGCACGGGCACCCGGGGGAGGCCGAGCGGCTGCTCATCGAGCAGCGCAGGCACGCCAGGCGGCAGCGACCGCCGGGAGGGCGCTCACCACGCCGCTTCCTGCGCGACACGCAGGACCTCCTCTACGGCCTCACCGTCGGCTACGGCTACCGGCCTGGCCGTACGTTGTGGTTGCTCGGCGCGCTGCTCGCCCTGGTGGGCGTCATGATGATGATGCCCGGCGTCCAGCAGACACTGCGGGCCACCGACCCCCGCGGCAACGTCTACGCGGTCGACGGCAGGCTGGTGACCGTGGACGGCACGTCGCGACCGGCGGACGCCACCGCGACGGCGGCGAGGCAGCCGACTCGTCCGGGGCCGTGCGGCGACGGGCAGGTGCGCTGCTTCGACCCCGTGTTCTACACGGTCGACACCGTCATCCCGCTCATCTCCCTGGGCCAGCGCGCCACGTGGTACGCCGAGACGCGCACCAGGGCGGGGACGCTCACCTCGACGCTCCTGAACATCGCCAGCATGCTGGGCTGGCTCCTGTCGACCGTCGTCGTGCTGTCCTTCGCCCGCCTCGCCAGACCGGCCTAGCTCCACCGTGTCCCGACTTTCGGGCGATCGGGGGAGTTTCTCCCGGTAGTCAACCCGCCTCTGTCAAGGGCGGTATCTTTCGTCGATGACCGAAGGCAGGCCGAACCGGAACGCCGTCATCATCCCTGGCGCCATGTACGGGCCGCAGGCAGGGCTGCTCGCCTACGTCAGCGAGGCGGTCGCCCGGCGTGACGCCGAGCTCGAACTGATCTCCTGGACGCCGCCGAGGGACCGGCTCCTGGAGAGGGGGCCGTCCTGGGTCCGCGAGCAGGTGTCGCCCGTCGTGGAGAGGCTGGCGGCGCCAGTGCTGATCGGCAAGTCGCTCGGCTCGTTCGGCGCCGCCGTGGCCGCGGACCGGGGCCTGGCAGGCATCTGGCTGACGCCGTTGCTCACGGTTCCCGCGTGCGCGGAGGCGCTGCGCCGGTCCACGGAACCCTTCCTGCTCGTCGGCGGCACGGCGGACGACTTCTGGGACGGCGCGCTGGCGGGGGAGTTGACGCCGCACGTCATGGAGGTCGAGGGCGCCGATCACGGCATGAAGCTGCCGGGGCCGCTGCACAGGTCGGCCGAGGTCCTCGGCCGCGTGACCTCGGCCGTCGAAGCCTTCCTCGACGACGTCGTCTGGTCTCGACGAGCGTCCTGAATCACCCGGGCCCGCGACAGGCGCCGGCCGCTCAGTGGATGCGCCGGCCGCGCGCGTCGGGCACTCCCGACTTGCGGAAGAAGTAGGTGTTGACCTGGTCGCGCCACTCCTCGGCGGAGCGGAGCTGCTCGTCGAGGAGCTCCGCGACCCGCGCGTGCAGTTCCGGGTTCACCAGGCCGGCCACCTCCCGCCACAGCCGCCGCGTCTCGGCCACCTGCGCGGCCCCGAACCCGACGCCGAGCGGCGCGGTGTAGCGCTCGTAGGTGCGCCAGGAGCCGTCCATCATCGCGTGCAGCGTGCGCCGTAGCCGCTCCGGGACACCGGCCGCGTCCGGTGTGAAGGTGAGGTCGATCCACTCGTCGAGAACGGCGGCCGGGTCGAGCCGCGGATCCCAGGCGAGCCGGCCGAACGCGTACAGGTTGGCCTGCGCGAGCGGATGGCCGGTCCAGTAGAGGTCGTCACCCACGTTGGAGACGGCGACCAGCTCGGACGCGATGTCGGACACGGTCGGCCCGCCGGGCCCGCCCGGCGAGAAGCCGAGCACCTCGCGCCACATCGGGGGCAGGTGACACAGGTGCCGCTGCTGACCGGTGTACTCCTGCGTCACCTGCAGCTCCACCGCCAGGCGGGTGCGCGGCATGGCCGCGATCACCGGCGACACCGGCTCGCGCGCCTGGAAGTCGATCGGCCCATGCTTCACCTGCAGGATCGCGTTCGGCCTGAACCGCCCGTCGAGCGGGGCGAAGTGGTCGTACGCGGCGCGGGCGCGGTCGGTGGTCCGGTCGCGCCAGTCCTGCCGGTGGTCGTACACGAAGGCCCGCCAGTGCACGACCCCGCCGAACGGAGCCAGCGCGTCGGCCAGCATGTTGGCCCCGTCCGCATGGTCGCGTCCGTAGGCGAACGGCCCGGGCTGCCCCTCGGAGTCGGCCTTGACCACGTAACCGCCGAAGTCCGCGATGGTGTCGTACACCCGCGCGGTGGTCTCCGCCCACCAGGCCCGCACCGCCTCGTCGAGCGGATCGGCGGCCGGCAGCCCGCCGAGGACGACGGGCGCGGCGAAGGTCACCGACAGGTGCGTGCGGATGCCGTACGCGCGCAGCTCGTCCGCGATCGCGGCGACGTCGCCGAGCCGGTCCGACAGCAGGCGGGCCTCCGTGGCGTGCACGTTGACGTTGTTCACCGCGACCGCGTTCACCCCGGCCGCGGCCAGCAGCCGCCCGTAGGCCCGCACCCTGGCCAGGTCGCCACGCGGGCGGCCGTCCTTCCAGAAGATCGACCCGCCCGCGTACCCGCGCTCGACCTGCCCCATGACCGGATGCGCGTCGACGTTGTCCCAGTGGTCGAGCATGCGCCGGCGCATCGCGGGCCGGTGGTGCTCGACCGGCCGCGCGGGCCCGAACGCCGCCTCGCCCAGCCGGACCACGTGGAACAGCCCGTACAGCAGCCCGGCGGGCCCGCCGGCGAGCACCACCGTGACTTCGCCACGC
Source organism: Nonomuraea sp. LPB2021202275-12-8 (assembly GCF_037044575.1). Classification (NCBI taxonomy): domain Bacteria; kingdom Bacillati; phylum Actinomycetota; class Actinomycetes; order Streptosporangiales; family Streptosporangiaceae; genus Nonomuraea; species Nonomuraea sp. LPB2021202275-12-8. The sequence continues at coordinate 69,963 of NZ_JBAHWD010000029.1, forward strand.
CGGGCGAGCAGGAACCCCTCGTCTCCGATCGCCCGCGCGTCCAGCCCGGACACGTCACGCACCGCCTGCGCGGCGGGCGGCAGGCGGTCCGCGGTGGCGAGCGCGAGCACGAGGTCGGCCTGCCGTCCGTCGGTCCGGCGCCGCACGCTGCCGCCATGGCACGCGCAGGCGTGCGCGACCTCGTCGAGGACGGTGCCGGTTAGGGCTCCGTCCCCGTGTACGAGGGTGCGGCGGGCCCCGACCGCCCGGAACGCCGGCGGAGGGAGCCACGCCGCGTGCACACCGGCTGGTTCGGGAACGGTCATGGGGTCCTCCGGCATGGGGTGTCGAGGTTCCGCCCGCCTCGGGGAGTCGAGCCGCGAACCCAGGAGATCTACGGTCCGGCTCTGACAACTATCGCTCCGTCGTGACCGACCATAAGTCGATCGTGATGATGGCCTCCCGAAGCGGCCTGCGTCGACACAGGGGTTCGGTGCCCGCCCAGACCTTTTCTCGCGGGTGAGCGGCGGGCGGAGAGGCCGCCTGTCACAGTCGGGCGCGTGGAACGCGACGAGATCATGGAGCGGATGGATGTCCGGCGGAGGCCTCGGCGCCCCTTCGAAGCCCAGCTCCTGAGCCCGTAGCCGGGCGAGGCCTTCCCCGGCGCCCACAGCGGCCCATCTAAGCGGATTTCCCGGTTGCCTTGACTCCCAGAGCGACCTAACCTATAACTGTGGTTAGAGGTTAGGTCTCACTGAAGAGTCTACAAGGAGGTTCGGACCATGCTTCTCACGTCGATCGACCCGTTCCTTCAGGAGTTCGAGCGTCAGTTCAGCCGGCTCGCGCACCAGGCCATCGACACCGCAGGCGCGGCCATGCCCATGGACGGGCTGCGCCGCGAGGACGACGTGATCCTGCGCTTCGACCTTCCCGGTGCCGACCCCGACTCCATCGAGGTGACGGTCGACCGCGGCGTCCTCAGCGTCACCGCACGCCGTGAAGAGGAGATCGGCCAGGACGAGCGGCTGTTCGTCCGCGAGCGTCCCATGGGCGCCTTCACCCGGCGCGTCTACCTGTCAGAGCACCTCGACAGCGACAGGATCGACGCGGGCTACACCAACGGCGTGCTGACCGTGCGGATCCCGGTCCTCGAGCGCGCCAAGCCGCGCAAGGTGGAGATCCAGCGCGCCGACACCCGCACCGACAGCAAGGCCATCAGAGCCTGACGGGGACACCGGGGGCGGGTGCCCCGGCCCGCCCCCCGAGGAGGTCACCATGCCCGAGCTGCCCTTCGACGACGAGCGCGCGCCCCTGTATTCCCTCGGGCAGGTGGCCGACATGCTGGAGGTCCGGCAGGCCTTCCTGCGGCGCCTCGACCAGCACGACGTCGTCAGCCCCAGCCGCTCCGCCGGAGGCCAGCGGCGTTACTCCCGCCGGGACGTCGTCGACGTCCAGCACGTCACGCGGATGGCGGACGAGGGCATGACGCTCGTCGCCATCCGCCGCATCCTCGAGCTCGAGCAGGAGCTCGCCGAGGTCCGCGAGCAGCTGCGGCAGGCCAGGGCCAGGCTCGCCCGGGATCACGGCTGAGCGCCACGCCCTCGGCGAGGAGCCGAAGGCGGCGGTCTGACGTCACAGCGCCGACAGGTGCACCAGTACCGACTCGTCGGGGAAGAGCTCCGGCACGGCGATGCCGGAGGCGGCCAGCACCAAGCCGGGCAGGGACAAGCCGTCGCCCGCCGTCCAGGCGGGCCCGGACCCCCGCGAGCGTGAGATCACCGGCACGAGGGGGCGGACCCGGTAGACGGTTCCCGGCGCCAGGCCGGGCAGGCGGATCAGGCCGGGAGGCCAGGTGGCGGGGCGTTCCAGCATGGCGACTTCGAAGACGGCCTCGGAGAGGTCCGCGGCCACCACGCCGTGAGCCTGGAACCCCTCGGGGGCGTCGTCGAGGCGGACCATGGTGCCGGTGTGCAGGAGCTGCCGGTGGCGCTTGTGCAGGGCGATCCAGGCGGCCACCTCGCCGAGCTCCTCGCCGGTCAGCGAGGTGATGTCCCATTCGAGGCCGAAGTGGCCGAAGAAGGCCGTGGCGGCGCGGAAGGGCAGCTCGTGACGGCGGCCCGTGGTGTGCGAACGGCCGGAGCCGACGTGGCTGCCGATGAGCTCGGGCGGGAGCAGCTGCGCGGTCCAGCGCATGATCTGCTGCCGCTCGGTGGAGTCGATGCAGTCGCTGGCCCACACCCGGTCCGTGCGCTCGAGGATGCCGAGGTCCACGCGGGCTCCGCCGGAGGAGCACGACTCGATCTCCAGCTCCGGATGCAGCGCGCGGATCTCGTCCAGCAGCCGGTAGACGGCGTAGGTCTGGTCGTGGACGGAGGCCAGCCCGCTCACCGTCGAACCGGCGTCCACCAGGTCGCGGTTGTGGTCCCACTTGACGTAGTCGATGCCGTACTCGCCGATCAGGGCGAGCAGTCGCTCCTTGATGTAGGCGTACGCGGCCGGGTTGCTCAGGTCCAGCACCTGCTGGAATCGGGCCTCCGGCGGCATCCGGCCGCCCGTCTGCATGATCCAGCCGGGGTGGGCGCGGGCCAGGTCGGAGTCGGGATTGACCATCTCCGGCTCGAACCAGAGCCCGAACTGCATGCCGTGTGACCTGACCCGCTCCACCAGCGGCTTCAGCCCGCTCGGCCAGACGCCGGGATCGACGAACCAGTCACCGAGCCCGGCGTGGTCGTCACGGCGCCCCTTGAACCAGCCGTCGTCCAGGACGAACCGCTCCACGCCGATCCCGGCGGCCCGGTCGGCGAGCTCCAGCAGCCGGTCCAGGTCGTGGTCGAAGTAGACGGCCTCCCAGGTGTTGAGCACCACGGGGCGCGGTGACGAGGGGTGCCTCGGGCGGGCGCGCAGGTAGTCGTGGAAGCGGTGGGCCGCCTGGTCCAGGCCGCGCCCGTAGGTGGCGTAGAGCCACGGACTGCGGTAGCTCTCGCCGCCGGTCAGGGTGATCTCGCCCGGCAGCAGCAGCTCGCCGCCGCCGATCAGGGTGCGGCCGGAGGCGGTGCGCTCGGCGTACGCGCGATGATTGCCGCTGAAGCCGACGTGCAGGCCCCACGCCTCGCCGCGGCGGAAGCCGAGGTCGGGGGTGCCGGCGAGCAGGACGGTGGCGGCGTCGGCGCCGGTGCGGCCACGGCGGTTCTCCCGCAGGTGGGTGCCGACGGTGAACGGCCGGCGCTGCGGCACGCGCTCCTTGCCCCAGCGCCCGGCCAGGTCCAGCAGGTCACGGGCGACGGCGGACACGGGCAGCGCGAGGTTGAGGGCGTCCAGCGTGTAGGGCGACTCGTGCTCGTTGCGGAGCTCCGCCCTGGCCCGCAGGAGCCCCGAGGGGTGCAGCTCGACGGTGAGCGACAGGGCGAGACGGGCCTGCGGGTCGGTGGCGTCGGCGGTCAGCGCCTGGACGTCGCCGGCGGCCGTGAGCCCGTAGGTGGTGGCGGTGAAGGCGGGTGACCAGTCGCGGCCCTGGCGGTGGCCCGCGACTCCCGGGATGCCCGTCCAGCCGGTGCGCCCTTCGGGCACGAGCCCGACGCGTACCGGAACGTCGAGGCCGTCCTGTGGCGGGCGCAGCGCGGCGGCGAGGTCGGCGAGGGCGCGGTCGTCGAGCGGGCCCAGGTCGGGCCCCCAGTGCAGGATGGCGGGCAGGGCGTCGCGCGGGCACTCGATCACCACGGAGACGCCGGCCGCTCTGAAGTGGTGGATTGCAGGCTGCATGTCGCTCTTTCTACGCGGGGTGGACGTCGAGCGCGGGCTCCGGACGGTGGACGCCGCGAGGCCGGTAGCCGAGCGATTCGGCGACGCCGAGCAGGTCGGCGACGTACCACAGCGTCGCCAGCCACATCTCGGTGCCCTGCAGACCCGGCCGGTGGTCGCGGTGGTGCGGACCGCTCAGCGGCGGGTGGGCGAAGGGGAATCCCTGACCGTCGACCCACTGCTCGATGATCGCGTCCACCTGCCGGGTGGCCCAAGCCGTTGTCTCGCCGGCCCGGTGCCGGGTCTGCTGCCGAGCCAGCCAGAGCGGATGCGCCACGTCGAGGACGTTGCACGCGGTGGTGCGGCCCGGCCCGAAGTGCCGGCCGTCGGCCGCGTGCGTGAGCACGGTGTCGATGACCCGTTCGGGATGCGGCACCGGTAGCCCGAACTGGGCGAACGAGCCGCGTACCGCCCGGTAGTAGCCGTTGACCGCCTGCAGCAGCCCGTCGCTCGCCCGGGACGGGGACCACATGCCGCTGTCACGCCGGCAGCGCGCCAGGAGCCGGCCGAAGAGGACGTCGAGGTCGGTCCGTGTCGCTGGTGATTCGGGGGAGTGGCGCAGGTTCCACATCAGGGCGGTGCCCAGGGTGTCGACGCCCGCCCCCGCCGCCCAGCCGCCGTCGCGCCAGGGCCGGCCGTCGAGCGCCGCCGCCAGGTCGGCGGGCGACATGCGCCCGACCGCCCTTATGGGGTGCTCGAAGCGGGAGCCGAGCAGGTCGAGGGCGTATCCGAGGCTGAGCACGTGGTAGTGCGCCGTGTCGTCGTCGAAGCCCGCGGGCGCGGGTCCGGATAACCCGGCGGCGTCCAGCAGCGGGGTCAGGCCGGTCGCGGGATCCTGGTTCCGCCGGAGCCTGCGTACGTGCTCCTGGCGCGGCAGCTGTCCCGGAGGGGCGTCCGACAGCAGGTACGCCAGCTCGACGGCGTCGGCGTGGGCCCGCAGCGTGGGGGGATCGCCGGGGGCGTTCACGTACCGTCCGGCGGGTGTCCCGTCGGACGCGATCGCGCCCGGCTCCCAGCTCCGCCCGACGATCTCGGCCACCTGCTCCCTGGCCCTGGCCGCTAGACCGGCCAGGGCGTGCGCCGCCCCGTGAGAGGTGCCGCGGCGGTCGCGGAGGAGGCGGGCCGGGTTGCCGGCCACGACCGCCCAGGCGGGCACGTCCCTGGTGACGACCGAGCCCGCGCCGATCACCGCGTGGGAGCCCACCGTGACCCCGTCCACGATCACCACGTTCGAGCCGATCCAGACGTCGTCGCCGATCGTGATGCCCCGCTCGGTCACCGGCTGCCGATGGACGGGCCGGTCCGGCTCCATCGAGTGGTTGAAACCGAGGATGGACGTGTGCGCCCCGATCCGGACGCCGTCGCCCATGGTCACGGTGCCGCGCACCACGGTGAAGGGGTTCACGGTGCAGTGGTCGCCCGCGTGGAAGGTGCCGGTGACGTAGGCGTGGGCCGCGATGTAGCAGTCATCGCCCATCCGGAAGCCGGCCGGATGCACCATGGCCAGCTCCGAGATGAAGGACCGCGCCCCGATCGAGCCGCCCGACAGCTCGGCGATGGCCGCCTGCCGGTCGAGCTGTGCCTTTCGCCGCTCCTCGCTCGCCTCGTGCCAGAACAGCCAGCCGTTGTAGTCCAGTAGTTTCGTGTCGGCACCGGGTGCCGTGTCCATACGAGCTCCTCGCGGTCGGCGTCCCACGATAGCGAGAACGTACGGAAAGCGCTTGCACGGGCGGGCCAGGTCATGTCAACCGGAACTGATCGGATAGCGTCCAAGCAGGACGATCGCGACAGGAAGGAACGGTGATGGCCCCGGTGGACCCGAACTCCCGGGGGCGAGCGGGATGAGCGGGGCGCTCGGCCTGGTGGCCATCTTCGTGCTGACCCTGGCCACCGGCTACTTCGTCGCCCAGGAGTTCGCCTACGTCGGCGCCGACCGGATCACCCTGTCCCAGCAGGCCGCCGCCGGTGACCGGAAGGCGGCCAAGGCCGTCCAGGTGATGGAGCGGCTGTCGTTCATGCTGTCCGGCGCGCAGCTCGGCATCACCGTCACCGCCCTGGTGGTCGGCTTCATCGCGCGGCCCGCGCTGGCCGAGCTGATCGCACCGGCGCTGACCGCGCTCGGCCTGCCCGCGGGCATGGTCGGCGCCGTGGCGCTGGCGATCGGCTTCGGGCTGGCGACCGTGATCCAGATGGTGCTGGGCGAGCTCGCGCCCAAGAACTACGCCCTGGCCAGGCCCGAACCGCTGGCCCGGGCGCTGGCCGGATCCACTCTGATCTATCTCAAGGTCGCCGGTCCGATCATCAAGCTGTTCGACACCTCCGCCAACAAGCTGCTGCGCGCCGTCGGCATCGAGCCGGTCGAGGAGCTGCACCACGGCGCCACCCTGGAGGAGCTGGGCCACATCATCGGCGAGTCCGAGGCCCGCGGCCACCTGCGCGGCAGCCACGCCGACGTGCTGGAACGCGCCCTGGCCTTCTCCGACCACACCGCGGAGGAAGTGATGGTGCCACGCGTCGAGGTGGTCGCCGTCGCGGCCTCCGCCACCGTGCCCGAGCTGGACGAGCTCATCGCGGCCCGCGGGCACACCCACTACCCGGTGCTCGGCGAGACCCTGGACGACGTGGTGGGGCTGGTCAGCCTGCGCGACGTCGCCGCCGTGCCGCCCGCCGAGGCGGCCACCACCCGCGTCGGCGACATCGCGCACGACGTGCTGATCGTGCCTTTCTCCCTGTCCCTGCCCGACCTCGCGGCCCAGCTGCACGCCCGGGGGGAGGAGGTGGCCTGCGTGGTCGACGAGCACGGCGGCCTGGCCGGCCTGGTCACCTGGGAGGACGTGGCCGAGGAGCTCGTCGGCGAGATCGCCGACGAGAACGACCTCGACACCCCGCTCGCGGTACGGCGCGACGGCGGCTGGGAGCTCGACGCCGGCCTGCGCATCGACGAGATCGCCCTGGAGACCGGCCTGCGGCTGCCCGACGAGGACGAGTACGACACGCTGGCCGGGCTCGTCCTGCACCGGCTCGGCCGCTTCGCCGTCCCCGGCGACGTCATCACCGTGGCGCTGCCCGCCACCCTGGACCCGGACGAGCCCACCCGCGCCGACATCGAGGTGCTGACCCTGAACCGGCACGTCCCCGAACGCGTCCGCCTGACCCCCAGCAGGCAAGCCCCCGAGGAGCAGCCGTGAACTGGCCCACAGGTCTGGCGCTGACCCTGTTCCTGCTGATCGGCAACGGCTTCTTCGTCGCCTCGGAGTTCGCGCTGGTCGCCGCCAAGCGCCACCGGCTGGAGGTGGCGGCCGCACAGGGCAGCAGGGCCGCCGCGGCCGCCCTGGCGGGCATCAGGGAGCTGTCGCTCATGCTGGCCGGGGCCCAGCTCGGCATCACGCTGTGCTCGCTGGGCCTCGGCGTGGTCTCCGAGCCGCTCATCGCCGGCTCGCTGACGCCGCTCATCCACGCCGCGGGCCTGCCGGAGACCGTCGCGCACGCGGTCGCCTTCGTCATCGCGCTGGCACTGGTCACCTTCCTGCACATGGTGCTCGGCGAGATGGCCCCCAAGTCGTGGGCCATCGCCCACCCCGAGCGCTCGGCCACGATCCTGGCGCTGCCGTTCCGCGCCTTCACGCTGATCGTCCGGCCGCTGATCAGCGCTCTCAACGCCATCACCAACGGCCTGCTGCGCCTGTTCAAGGTACGTCCGCGCGAAGCGGGCGAGACCGTGCCGCGCACGCCCGAGCAGTTGCAGCACCTGGTGCAGGAGTCCCGCAGGCTCGGCCTGATCGACAGCGACGACCACGCGGTGCTCAGCCAGGCCCTGCGGGCGCCCAGCGCCGTCATCACCTCGATGATCACGCCGCCGGACCGGATCGTCGCCGTGCCCGCCACCGCCGGCCCTCAGGAGGTGATCGACGCCTGCGTGCGCGCCCGGCGCACCCGTCTGATCGTCGGGACCGGCCGCGAGCCCGCCGGGGTGGTGCACCTGCGTGACGCCTACCTCGCCCGCCGGCGCGGCGCGCAGACCACCGCCGGGGAGCTCGCGTACCGCATCCCGGTCCTGCCGCCGGACGCGTCCGTCGCCGAGGCGGGGAGCCGGCTCCGCGCCGCCCACAGCCAGCTGGCGCTGGTGCGCGACGCCGACGGCGCCCTGCGCGGCCTGGTCAGCCTGGACGACCTGCTGGCCACACTGCTCGTCAAGGCGTGACGCTTCAGGCGGCCTCAGGCGGCGGACAGATGCTCCAGGATGCTCCGCCATCCCGCGGGGCCGAGGGCGTAGGCCGCCACGCTGCCCGAGGTGAACCACCGCCAGGAGGCGGGGCGGGCGAGCGTGGCCCCCGCCGCGACCGTCAGCAGCAGGGTGCTGCGCGGGTCGAACCCCCGGGGGTGAGCTCCTCGTGGAGGCCCTGCTCGCCGAGATGCCGCCGCCACCGGCCGAGCTGCCGTGGGACGAGCGGCTGACCCGGCTCGCCACCGCCATCCGGGCCACCGCCGGGCGCCATCCCGCCGTGTTCCCCCTCCTGCTCCAGCGGGCCGCGCAGACCGAGCAGGCGCGGGGGGTGCGCGACATCGTGTGCGCCGCACTGCGCGAGGCCGGGCTCGGCCAGGAGCAGGCCGAGCGTGCCGAGCGCCTCATGAGCACCGCGGTCCTGGGCTACGCCGCTGGCGAGGCGGCAGGGCGCTTCGCCCGCCACCCGCAGTCCGTCCGTGACGAGGACTTCGCCTGCCTGTTGCGAGGCATCCGCACCCTGGTCGAGGGCGAGGCATAGGCATCCTCACGGGCCTGCCGCCGCTGGGCGTCGGCAGGCCCTCCTTCGTCGGCGTGGAGCCCGCACCGCCCACTGCGCATCGGTCAGGTCGAACCGCCCCGTCCTCACCAAGGTGGCCACGAGGTCTCCGGATGTCAGGGTCTTCCTGGTCGAGGACCCCTCTGCCGGCCACGCCACGCAGCCGCCTGATCGTGGAGACACGTCCGAGGTGCGAGAGCGTCCTGATCTGGTCAGGGCACCAAGCCCGCTTCGTAGGCGGCGATGACGAGGTGCACCCGGGTGCGCGCGCCGAGCTTGGTCAGCAGGTGGCCGACGTGGGTCTTCACCGTGCCCAGGCTGAGGTGGAGCGCGGCGCCGATCTCGTGGTTGGACAGGCCTCTGGCGATCAGGACCAGGACCTCCCGCTCGCGTTCGGTGATCTCGAGCTTGCTGGGCGGCACGTGGGCCACGTACCGCTCGATGAGCCGTTGGGTGACGGTGGGCGCGAGGAGCGCATCACCGCCGGCGATCACCTGGATGGCCCTGAGCAGATCGGGCGGCGGGGTGTCCTTCAGCAGGAAGCCCGCGGCGCCGGCGCGCAGCGCGCCGTAGACGTACTCGTCGAGGTCGAACGTCGTCACGATGAGAACCCGCACCTCCGGCTGCGCGGCGCAGATGTGGCGGGTGGCCTCGATGCCGTCCATGACGGGCATGCGGACGTCCATGAGCACCACGTCGGGTCGTTCGCGACGGCTGATCGCGACCGCCTCCTCGCCCGTGGCCGCCTCCGCCACCGCGGACAGGCCGGGCGCGCTGTCGACGAGCAGCCGGAAACTCCCCCTGATCAGCGCCTCGTCGTCGGCGACCAGCACCCGGGTGGTCATGGCCCCTCCGCCGATGTCGGCGGGCGCGTGATGCTCGCGTCTCCCAGCCGGTCGGCTGGACGCAGGGAGTCCTGGGACAGGCTCCGCACGGAGTCCTGGGACGGGCCCAGCACGGAGTCCTTCGGCGGGGGGCGCAGGGACTCCTGAACGGGGCGTCGCGGCGGGCCCTCCGGAGCGCCGTGCACCGGCAGGAACGCGTACACGCGGAAGCCATGCAGCGGCCGAGGCCCCGCCTCGAAGGCGCCACCGAACACCCGCACCCGCTCGTGCAGCCCCGCCAGCCCATGGCCCGCCGCCGCAGCGCCCTCTTCCCCGCCCCGCCCGTCGTCGATCACCTCGACCCGGATGCCCTCTTCCTCCCGCACCACGGCCGCACGGGCATGGTGCGCCCCGGCATGCTTGATCACATTGGTGAGCGCTTCCTGCACGATGCGGTACACGGTCAGCTCCAGCTCGCGCGGCACCTCCCCGGTGACGGACAGGTGCGCGTCGACCCCGGCCGTCCGGGTGCGCTCCACCAGCTCCGGCAGATCAGACAGCGTGGGGGCGGGCGCCCGCGAGGCCTCGCCGTCCTCCCGCAGGATTCCGAGTAATCGACGGGTTTCGTGCAGCGCCGACCGGCTCGTCTCGCCGATGGAGCGCAAGGCGCGGCGCATCACCTCCGGCTTCCCGACGTGCTCGGCGACCCCCGCCTGCACGGCGATCGTGCTGAGGCTGTGTCCCAGGACGTCGTGCAGCTCCCTGGCGATGCGCAACCGCTCCTCCATCGCCTCCGTCCTGGCGCGCTCCTCCGCGTGCGCGGCCAGCCGTTCGACGTAGAGCGAGCGCTCGCGCATCATCGCTCCGGCCGCCCAGAAGGCCACCAGCACCCCGACCACCCACAGGAGACTCTGGACGGCCATCGGCCACCGGAACAGCGCGCTCCCTGCCACCGCGAGCGCCGCCAGCAGCGCGCCGACCGCCCACGCACCGCCGGCGAACCGCGCGACCGCATAGGCGGCCATGGGCACGGCCAGAACGTCTCCTCCACTCGGCACCATCGCGACCATGCCCATGTCACCGGCGATGACGACGCAGAACACCGCACGCGGCCAGATCCGCCGCACGGCCAGCGGCAGCGTCGTGGCCAGCGCCGAGACGGCACCCACCCAGCCCGCGTCGTAGTAGCTCACCAATTGCACGTAGAGGAACGCCACCACGACCGCCCACAGGCCATCGAGCAGCACCCAGGCCCACCTGGGCACCCTGCTGAACAACGGTGGACGGATCTCGGTCACCGGCACGCCTCGACGGTAGACCCTCGACCCGGCCCCGCACATCGGCCCGCGGTCTGATATCGAATCGGACCTGGGGCAGACGCGAAAACGCGTCCGACGGGGGATCGTCGGACAATGATCGAAGTTTCCGGACTCACCAAACGTTTCGGACGCGACGTGGCCGTACGCGACCTCTCCTTCGAGGTACGTCCCGGCCGCGTCACCGGCTTCCTCGGCCCCAACGGGGCGGGCAAGACCACCACGATGCGGCTGATCCTCGGGCTCGAACGCCCTACGGCGGGTCGTGCCGCGGTCGACGGCCTGCGTTACCGCGAGATCGACAGGCCCCTCACCAGGGTCGGCGCGCTGCTCGACGCAACGGCCGTGCACGGCGGCCGCCGCGCCGACCAGCACCTGCGATGGCTCGCCGCCTCCAACGGCCTGCCGTACGACCGGATCGCGCCCCTGCTCCGGCAGGTGGGCCTGGGAGAGGTCCGCAAGCGGATCCGGGCCTACTCCCTCGGGATGAAACAGCGGCTCGGCATGGCGGCGGCGCTGCTCGGCGACCCGCCGGTGCTGCTGTTCGACGAGCCGATCAACGGTCTCGACCCGGAAGGCGTCAGGTGGACGCGCGACCTGCTCAAGTCCATGGCCGCCGAGGGCCGTACGGTGCTGGTCTCGAGTCACCTGATGTCCGAGATGGCGATCACCGCCGACCACTTGGTCGTCATCGCCCGCGGACGACTGGTGGCCGACATGCCCACCGCCGAGTTCGTCCGCCCAGGCGCGTCCCTGGAGGACGTCTACCTTGAGGTCATGGGGGGCATGTCATGAGAACGCTGGCCGCGGAGTGGATCAAGTTCCGCACCCTGCGCTCCAGCCTGTGGTCGCTGGCCGCCGCCGTGGCCGCCGCGCTGGCCGTGACCGTACCCGCCGCCGGAACGGTCCTTCCCCGCCTCGACGCCGGCCGCTCACCCGACCAGGCGTCCTTGGCCGCATGGAGCGTGGCCTTCTTCGGCCTGGCACTCTCCGCGCTGGTGGTCGGCGTACTCGGCGTGATCACCATGACCGGCGAGCAGGCCTCCAGGATGATCAACCTGACCTACACCGCCATGCCGTCGCGCAGAGGCGTCCTCCTTGCCAAGGCGGCGGTCTTGACCGGCACGTCCCTGGTCACGCTGGTGCTCATCGGAACCATCGGACACCTGTACGGCCGTACCGTGATCGCGCGACTCCACCCGACGTCACTGCCCCCGGACGCCTGGCCGCTCATCGGCTCCGCGGCGCTCGTCCTGGTCACCGCCGCGCTCCTCGGCCTGGCACTCGGCGCCCTCCTGCGCAACGGAGCGCTGGCGGCCGTGGTGCTGATCGCGACCCTGCACGTCCTCCCGTTCATCCTCATGTCGATTCCCGGCGGTGAGCACGTCGGCGAGTTCCTCCCTCTGGTCGCCGGGCTCCAACTCCTCCACCAAGTCCCGCAGACCATGCCGGCGACGACGGCGTTCGCGATCTGCGCGCTCTGGACGGTGGTGCCGATCGGGATCGCCTTGGCCATTTCCCCCGGCCCGGGAAGCTCTTCCTGACAGAACCGAGGGGCAGCCGGAACAGGGTCCGGCCCGGAGGCCAAGGAGTACCTCGGCGGCTACTGCCTGGTCGAACGCGACAGCAGCGACCGTGCCCTGGGGGCGGGCCGCGCTCATCCCGGACGCCGGCGTCGAGGGCCTCTAGGCGGCGGGGACGCCCAGCGCCAGCACGGCGGTGTCGTCGTCGAGGCCGTCGCCGAAGCTCTCGATCAGGCGGGTGACGGCCTCGATCGTGGCGGCGGCCGAGGCGGGGGCCATCCGGTCGGCGAAGCCCAGCAGCGCCGCGTCTCCGTAACGGCCGTCACCGGAGTGGGTGCGGGCCTCGGTGAGCCCGTCGGTGTAGAGCAGGAGGGTGTCGCCCGGACGCAACCGGACGTCGGCGCAGACGAACGACGGCGACGGCAGCAGGCCGACCAGCATGCCGCCGGTGGTGGGCAGGTAGTCGGCCGCGCCGCCGGCACGCAGCAGCAGTGCCGGGGGATGGCCGCCGCTGGCGAGCGTGGCGGTGAAACCCTCGCCTTCGGGGGAGAGGACGCCGGTGATGACCGTGCAGTAGCGCCCGTCGCTGCCGGTGTAGCGCTCCTGCAGGGCGGTGTTGAGCGTGCTGAGCATGGTGGCCGGGTCCTGCTCGTGCAGGGCGGCGGCGCGCAGCGTGTGGCGGGTCAGCGAGGTCACGGCCGCCGCCTCGGGGCCCTTGCCGCACACGTCGCCGAGGAAGAAGCACCAGCGCTCGTCGCCCAGCGAGAACAGGTCGTAGAAGTCGCCGCCCAGGTTGTCCGGGGAGGCCGTGTGGTAACCGGCGACGGCCTCCAGGTTGGGCACCTCGGGCAGCGACGGGGGCAGCAGGCTCCGCTGCAGCGTCGCCAGCACGCTCTGCAGCCGCTCGCGGTCCCGCTCGGCGACGTGGCGTGCCTCCTCCGCCTCCTTACGGGCGCGCAGCAGCTCACTCTCGTACGAGCGGCGGTCGCGGGCGTCGAAGACGGTGGCCCGGATGAGCAGCTGCCGGCCGTCGGGGGCGGTCTTCACGACGGAGGTGACCAGCACCGGCAGCCGGGTGCCGTTGGCGGACTTCAGCTCGAGCGCGATGCCGCTGACCTCGCCCTGCATGCGCAGCAGCGGCGCGAAGTGGGTCTCGTGGTAGAGCTTGCCGCCCATCGTGAGCAGGTTCGCGAAGGACATCCGGCCGACGACCTCGTCGCGGGTGTAGCCGAGCCAGTTCAGCAGCGTCCTGTTGATCTTGACGATCTTCCCGTCCATGAGCGTGGACAGGTAGCCGCACGGGGCGTTCTCGTACAGGTCCTCGGCGCTGTCCTCCAGCAGGGCGCTGACCGCCGCGTCACCGTCCCGCCCGGGCTCAGGGCCGGTCTGGGCCGTCATCGTCAGTCGCGGGCGAAGGCGGCGATGGCCTCGGCGGTGGCATCCGGGGCGCTGAGTTGCGGGCAGTGGCCGGTCGCCTCCAGCGTGACGATCCGGCTGCCGGGGATCGCGGCGTGCACGTACGCGCCGACCTCGCGGGGCGCGATCGCGTCCTGCCGGCACTCCAGGATGAGCGTGGGCACCTCCACCGACGCCAGGTCGGCGCGGCTGTCGGACAGGAACGTGGTGCGCGCGAACACCCGGGCGATCTCCGGGTCGGTCCGGCAGAAGCTGTTGGTCAGCTCCTCGGCCAGCTCGGGCCGGTCCGGGTTGCCCATGATGATCGGGGCCATGGTGGCCGACCAGCCCAGATAGTTGGACTCCAGGGATTCGAGCAGTTCGTCGATGTCGGAGGAGCTGAAGCCGCCCCGGTAGTCGCCCTTGTCGATGTAGCACGGGGAGGGGACGAGCAGCACGAGCTTGGCGAACCGGCGGGGCTCGCGCGCCGCCGCCATCACGCCGACCATGGCGCTGACCGAATGGCCCACGAACACCATGTCCCGCAGGTCGAGCTCGCGGCAGATGTCCAGGACGTCGTCGGTGTAGCCGTCCAGGCTCGCGTAGCGCTCCTCGCGCCAGGCGGACACGTCCGACCGGCCCGAGCCGACATAGTCGAACAGGACGACCTCGAACTCCTCGGCCAGCGCGGGCACGGCCAGCCGCCACAGGTTCTGGTCGCAGCCGAACCCGTGGGCGAGCATCATCACCGGCGCGCCGTGCCGCCCCGTGACCACCACGTTGTTCCTGCTTCGCACGTCCATACCGGATATTGTCCCACTTGCCTCTCGGCCGCGCCGGGCCCGGCCAGAGTCGTTACGCGCCGCGGACGTGCTCGACGTGGCTGGTGATGAGATTCCGGCCGCCGGGGCTGAGCGAGTTGACGAACAGGCGTCCGCCGCCGGGCAGGCCGGCCAGGCGGATCAGCCCGTCGCGGGCCGCGATGCGCCACCGGGTCGGCGGTGCCATCCACTTCACGAAACGGCGGCCGAACCGCTGCACCCGCGCGACGGCGGGCCGCATGCGCTCCTCCTAGCGGGCCGGCGCGTCCGTCACGCCCCCTCGGGCGAGCACCCAGGCCGCGGCCATCCCCATCGACGCGCCGTGGCCGGCGAACAGCGAGACGGCCTGGCAGGCGTCACCGAGCAGCACCACCCGCCCCGGCTCCAGCGGTCCCGAGCTCCTCGTCGTGCACGAGGTACGCCGACACCTGGTGGCCCAGGTAGCGCAGGAAGCGGTGCTCCGGCCCGACCGCCGTCGCGGAACGCGGGCGCCCGCTCGACCAGCTCCACCTCCCAGCCGGCCCGCTCCAGGTGCCAGGCCAGGGTCAGCCCCGCGATGCCGGAGCCGCAGATGAGCGCCTTCATCGGTGTTCCTCCTTGAGCAGGGCGCGCAGCGGCCCGGTCAGCGTGCCGAGGTCGAGATCGGGGTCCAGCGCGCGGTGGAGCATGAGGCCGTCCACGGTGGCGGCCAGCACCGTCGCCGCCGCCATGGAGTCACCCGGATGGCCGCGCTCGCGCAGCCAGGAGGCCACCTCGCGGCGGAAGGCGGTGATCAGCTCGTTGAGCCGGGCGCGCAGCTCCGGCAGCCTGGTGGAGGCCAGGAACATCTCCACGATCATCAGCGAGGCCGGATCGGCGCCGGTGTAGCTGGAGAGCTCGTCGACCAGCCAGCCGACTCCCTCGTCGATGCCGGGTTGCCGCGACAGCTCCTGGGCGAACAGGCCAGGACCAGCGTCCAGGTGACGGCTCGATCAGGCGGGGCCACGGCGGAGCGGGAGCGTCGCCGCGTCGGCCCCACCGTGGACGTCAACACCCTTCTTCGTACGGGACGGTCACGTCAGCTCTCCCGGTCGACGTCACCTCGGGCAGGCACGCGGCCGGGGCGTCAGCGTGCTTCGTGCAGCTTGCGGCAGGGCATGCAGTGGCGGGTCAGCGGCCTGATCTTCAGCCGCTCGAACGGGATGGCCGAGTCGCACTCGACGCACCGGCCGTACGAGCGGTCCGCCAGCCGGTCCAGGCTCTTGCCGATGTCGGCGATGGTGCGCTCGGTCGCGGCCAGGTCGGCGAGCACGTTCTGCCGGGAGCCGTCGTCCGTGCCGCCTTCCTCCACGAACGCCCTGAGCTCGTCGAGCCTGGAGGTGCGCCACATGAGCTGCGCCCGCAGATCCTCCGTGATGGTCTGCATCTGGGTGTCGCTGAGCATGGTGTGTTCGTCGTGCTGTGTCATGGGTGTTCCTTCGTGAGAAGTCGTGAGAAGTCGTGAAGGTCGTGAGGGCGTGGAAAGTCGTGGGACGGCCGCCGGGCCGTCCCACGTGGCGGTCGCCTAGAGGGCGAGCAGGGCCGCGAGAGGCGGCAGGCAGAGGCGGGCCAGGCCCCTGACGGTGGCGTGCGCCGGTTCGGGTGTCGTGCTCACCATGAGTCCGAGCCGGGAGCAGAGCCCCGCGGCCAACCTCGGCTCACCGGCGCCGCCGCCGGTGAGCAGCAGGCCGCGGTCCCGCGTGCCGCCCCGCAGATGGGCGGGCACCCGGGCCAGCAGTTCGGCGGTCATCTCCGTGACCCGCTCCCGCACATGGAGCGGCAGCCCGTCGTGGTCGCCCTCCGGGATCTGCACCGCGACCGCGTCGGTGACGGCGGCGTCGCGGATGACGACGGCCTCGATGATGCCCGCGCCGACGTCCAGGAGGAGCTGCGGCCGGGGGTCGGTCACGTCCAGGCCGCTGCCGACGGCCGCGGCCAGCGGCTCCTCGACGACGGTCACGGTGCACCCCGCCGCCAGCTCCACGGCGCCGGCCGTCATGGTCCGCTGCGCGGGGGAGGCGGTCACTGGCACGCCGACCAGCACGCGCTCCACCGGCCGCCGGCCAACGGCCGCCGTGGGCTCCGGACGCCTGGCGCCAGGAGTCGCGAGGCCCGGATGATGCGCGGCCCCCGGGTGTTGCGCGGTCCCTGGGTGTTGCGCGGTCCCTGGGTGCCGTGCGGTGCCGAGCACCCTGCTCACCAGCCGGGCGCAGGCAGCGGCGTCCCACACCATGCCGTGCCTGACCGGCCGCCGGGTCCCACCGCCCGGCGCCACGGCCGGCTCATCGATGATCACCGGGTGGCCGAGCCCCATGAGCCGGATCCGCGCCGTGCCGAGGTCGATCGCGGCCCGGCTCGAGAGCCAGGGCGCGTGGCGGTCGCCGATCACGCCGCGGTCCCCGCCGTCTCCCCCCGCGCCGTACCCCTGCAGCCGGCGCAGAGCTGCTCCTGCGGGGTTCGCAGCAGCACGTCGAACGGGATGAAGGCGCTGCACCGCCGGCAGGTGCCGTACAGGCCGCGATCCATCCGCTCGATGGCGGCCTCGATCACGGCGACCTGCGCCCGGGCGGGCCCGGCGGCCGGGCCGGAGGCCGCGCCCAGCACGTCACGGGCAGCGCGCAGCCGCTCCTCGAGCAGCTCGCGCAGCCCTTCGAGGCGCGCGAGGTGCTGGTCGTAGTCCTGCATGAATGTCTGCAATGAAGCCATGAGTCATCGCTCCCAGCCTGAGGAATCCGGCGCGGCCCGCGTGGGGGTACGCCGATGAGCCCCGGTGCCGCTGGGGCGCGTCGCGGCGCCCCGGACGAGCCCGTGCGGGCGCGGCAGGGGGAAGAAGTCGAGGACCTCTAGGCGAGAGGAGGGCTGCGCGAGCCGGCGGCTCGGTGCCCCGGTTGCTGGGGGCCGCGGATGGCGGCCGAGCCGCCCTCCGGCCAGGCTAGGGCGGGTCGCACGGGGGCGACCTCGGAGCGGTGGCGGGGCAGGCTCAGCCTGTGCAGCTGCTCGGGGCCCCTGAACGGTTGCTGCGGCATGGTGGACATCGCCGACACCTCGGACCCGGGCGTCATCACGTCGGTGGCGGAGGAGCGCTGAACGCCGCCCCCCGCCCAGGTCGGCGCGGACGCGACGATGACCAGGGCAAGCAGCAGCAGGCCCGCCACCGCTGTGAAAGCGGCGGAGCCACGTGAAGTGCCCCAGGTCGCCATGAGGCCGACCATAGCCCACTTTTCAGACAACGGCACCGGCTCTCTTTGCCGCTCAGAGCGGACAGAGCGTGTTCCCGCGCGGAACCGGCCCGCTGCTCGGAGCCGACGGGCCGGTCGTGGAGCGCGTTCTCGGCGGGAGCGCCGGTCGCAGGCTACGGTGAGAGGGTCACGACAGGGGAAGGGAGGCACGGTGCGGACCAGACTGCCCGCCGCGTTGCTCCTGCTGCTGTCGTGGTTCCTGCCTG
The DNA here is from genome assembly GCF_037044575.1 of Nonomuraea sp. LPB2021202275-12-8. Classification (NCBI taxonomy): domain Bacteria; kingdom Bacillati; phylum Actinomycetota; class Actinomycetes; order Streptosporangiales; family Streptosporangiaceae; genus Nonomuraea; species Nonomuraea sp. LPB2021202275-12-8. Next base: position 87,863 of record NZ_JBAHWD010000029.1, read on the forward strand.
CGGCGGGTCATGCTCACGCCGCTGCCCAGGTCGCCGCCGTGCACGAGGCGGTCTGGCAGGCGGAGCAGCATCCCGGTGCGCGGCAGACGCCCTACCAGCCGCCCTCGGCGCATGCGCGGGCAGGCTCGTACACCGCGATCGGCGGTGGCGGCGGGACCGCCGTGCTCGCGACGGGCGGCCAGCGCGCCCGGATCTCCTGGGTCGTCGTCGTGCGGCGGCCCGCCACCGGCACCCCCGTGGTCCGCCTCCAGGCGGCCACGCCCGCGCGGGCGCCGCCCTCCACAGCGCTCTGAAGACACCTCTTCCGCACACCTGAGCCTGTGGAGGCTTCCATGTCACGTGCGCCCCTTTGGCGTGCGCTGGCGGCGCTCGCCGTCATCGCGACCTCATTGATCCTCGCTTTCACCGCAGCGCCGCGCCTGGGCCTGGACCTGCGCGGCGGTACGCAGCTCGTCTTCGAGACGAGAGACTCACCGACGGTCAAGGCGGACTCGGCCGCCACCGACCGTGCCCTCGACGTGCTCCGCCGCCGGGCGGACGCGCTCGGGGTCGTCGATCCCACCCTGGTCCGCTCCGGCGAGAAGCGGATCATCGTCGAGCTGCCCGGCGTGCTCGACCCCCAGCAGGCGGCCGAGGTCATCGGCCGCACCGCCCAGCTCGCCTTCCACCCGGTAGAGGGCGCGGCCGAGCAGGGCGACAAGACGGCGCTGCCCGACGAGGGCGGGCAGCCGCTGAAGCTCGGGCCCGTCGCCATCAGCGGTGACGGCATCAGCGACGCCACCGAGCGGAGCGATCCCCAGCGCGGCCCCGGCTGGTGGGTGGGCGTCGAGTTCCGCGACGCGGCGGCCTGGCAGAAGATGACCGGCACCGCCGCCTGCGTCCCGGAGGGCGATCCGAAGCGCCGAGTCGCGATCGTGCTCGACAACGAGATCATCTCCTCGCCGCAGCTCGACCCGTCGGTGCCGTGCGGCACCGGCATTCCCGGCGGGGCCACCGACATCACCGGGTCGTTCACCCACGAGGAGGCGCGCGACCTCGCAGTGCTGATCAAGGGCGGCGCCCTGCCCGTGCCGCTCGACCTGGTCGAGCAGCGCACGGTGGGGCCGACCCTCGGCGCCGACGCGATCGAGGCCAGCGCCAAGGCCGCCGTCGCGGGCCTGATCCTGACCGGGCTGTTCATCATCGCCGTCTACCGCGTCGTCGGCCTGCTCGCCACCGTCGCGCTGGCCTGTTACGGCCTGATCGCCTACGCCGCGCTGGTGGCCATGGGAGCCACGTTCACGCTGCCGGGCCTCGCCGGGTTCGTGCTGGCGATCGGCATGGCCGTCGACGCCAACGTGCTGGTCTTCGAGCGGGCCAGGGAGGAGTATCACCACGCTCCTCGCCGCGGCCTGAAAGCCGCACTGAACGGAGGGTTCAAGAACGCCTGGAGTGCCATCGCCGACTCCAACATCACCACGCTGATCGCCGCCGGCCTGCTGTTCTGGCTGGCGTCCGGCCCGGTCAAGGGGTTCGGCGTGACGCTCGGGATCGGCGTGCTCGTCTCGCTGGTGTCGGCCATGCTGATCACCCGCGTGCTCACCCACATGGTCATCGGCCGGATCGGGCCGCGCATGTCGGGCCTCGGCTCCATCGGCTCCGTCAGGACCTGGCTGACGCGGGCGAACCCGCAGCTCATGTCGCGCAGGAAGCTGTGGCTGGCCGTCGCGGGCGGGCTCGCCGTGGTGGCGCTCGCCGGGCTGTTCGCCCGCGGGCTGAACTTCGGCGTCGAGTTCACCGGCGGCAGGCTCGTGGAGTTCGGCACGTCCAGGCCGGTCGCGGCGGACGTGGCCAGGCAGGCGGTGTCGCAGGCCGGGTTCCCCGGGGCGGTGGTGCAGTCGTCCGGCGACGGCGTCTCGGTGCGGGCGGGCGAGCTCGCGATCGCCGACGTGGCCAGGATCCAGGAGGCGCTGGAGGGGCAGGCGGGAGAGGTGACCAAGCGGCGCGACGAGTTCATCGGGCCCAGCCTCGGCGAGGAGTTGCGCCGCAACGCGGTGATCGCGCTCGGTGTGGCCGTGGCGGCGCAGCTCGCCTACCTGGCGTTCCGGTTCAGATGGACGTTCGGCACGGCGGCCGTGCTCGCGCTGCTGGTGGACGTGTCCGTCGTGCTCGGGCTGTTCGCCTGGCTGGGCAAGCCGATCGACGGTGTCTTCCTCGCCGCGATGCTGACCGTCGTCGGCTACTCCGTCAACGACAAGGTGGTGGTGTTCGACCGGGTGCGCGAGCTGTGGGCGGCCCGGCGCAAGGCGCCGCTGGCCGAGGCGGTGAACGGGGCGATCCTGCAGACGATGCCGCGCACGGTCAACACCGGGCTGGGCGCGCTGTTCATCCTGGTGGCCCTGGGCGTCTTCGGCGGCGACTCCTTGCGTGACTTCGCGATCGCGCTGGTCACGGGCATCGTGGTGGGCACGCTGTCGTCGTCGTTCGTGGCCGGGCCGATGGCGATCGTGCTCGGCAGGTTCGACAGGCAGCCGCCTCCGGAGCCGGCCAAGCCGCGTGCCAAGCGGTCGCGCGAGGGCACGGGCGCGGTCCTGTGACCGCGCCTTGACGGCCGTGGGTGTGACCGCTCAGCGGGGCGGTCACACCCACGAACCGTTTACGGCAAACGTGCACGTTCCTGGCCGTTTGTCGATCTTTGGCATGGGCTTTTGCCGCCTAAGTGGAACGGCTGTCAATAATAAACAGCAAGAATGAGGCGAAATGGGGGCGGACAAGCCGTGAACAGCCCTCTCGGGGTGCAGCGGATGCTGATCAGCCTGCTCGACATCGGCCAGCAGGCCACGTTGGAGCAGCTCCCGGATCTGGTGGCGCAGTACGCCCCGGACGCCGGCATCCGGCACTGCCTCATCTACATCGCCGACCTGCAGCAGAACACGCTGCGCCTGCTCCCCGGGCGGGACGGCGCCGAGCTGCTGGACACCGACGACAAACCGCCCGCCGAGCTGCGCATCGACTCCACCTACGGCGGCCGGGCCTTCCAGGAGGGCCGGATCCTGTGCAAGCCGGAGGAGTCGGCGGGGCTGGACTGCTGGTGGGTGCCGCTGCTGAACGGCGCCGAACGCCTCGGCGTGCTCCGCGTCCTGGTCGGCAAGGGGGCCGACGCCGACGGTGAGATCGTGCGGGCACTGGCGAGCCTGGTGGCGCTCCTGTTGTCCAGCAAGCGCTCCTACAGCGACTGCTACGCGCGCCTGATGCGTTCGCGGCCGATGAACGTGGCGGCGGAGATGCTGTGGCATCTGATGCCCCCGCTGACGTTCGCCAACGCCGAGGTGACGATCTCCGGGGTGCTGGAGCCGGCCTACGAGATCGGCGGCGACGCCTTCGACTACTCGCTGGCGGACGACGTCGTCCACCTGGCGATCTTCGACGCCATGGGCCATGATCTGGCCGCCGGCCTGGCCGCCAACCTGGCGCTGGCGACCTGCCGCAACCAGCGCCGCCAAGGCGCGGACCTGGCGAGCAACGGTGAGGGCATCGAGAGCCTGCTGCTGAAGGAGTTCGGGGAGGCCGCCCGTTTCGTCACCGCGATCATCGCCGACTTCGACCTGCGCACCGGCATGCTCACCTGGATCAACCGGGGCCACCCTCCGCCCATCCTCATCCGGGGCGGCAGGTGGACCACCGCGCTCGACTGCTCCCCGGTCCCGCCCCTCGGGCTGGGTCTCGGCCAGCCCACCACCGTCTGCCGCGAGCAGCTCGAACCGGGCGACCGCCTGCTCCTCTACACCGACGGCATCGTCGAGGCGGGCAGCTATCAGGGCCAGGAGTTCGGGCTGGTGCGCTTCGTCGAATTCATCCTGCGCCACTGCGCCGCCCGGCTGCCCGTGCCCGAGACCCTGCGCCGGCTCATCAAGGACGTGCTCGACCACCACGACGGCCGTCTCCAGGACGACGCCACCGTGCTGCTCACAGAGTGGCACGGGCGCACGGGCACCTGCTCGGTCAAGGGCAACCTCTCCTGACCGTCGCCGAGCGGGACGGATGACCGCCTGACCGTTGCTCTACCGCTGGTAAAGCCGGTCATTCCGCTGGTCAGCGAACTCCCAAAGGTGCAAAGGGCATCTTTTAGGGGAGATGACCGGACTACGGACGAGCTAAGGGTGGTCATGATGACGGATGCAGCGGGAGAGATCGCGATCGGCGTGGAGGAGGAGTTCCACATCGTCGACGCCCGGACGCGGCAACTGGTCTCCAAGTCGGGGCTCCTGCTGGACATGCTGCCGAAGGACCGCTTCACCGAGGAGCTGCAGCGTTCCACGGTGGAGGCCAACAGCAAGCCTTTCGCCCGGCTGGAGGACCTCGCCCGCGACCTGGACGGGATGCGGGAGACGCTGATCGGCACGGCGGCGGAGGTGGGACTCGGCATCGTGGCGGCGGGCAGCGTGCCGCTGGCCGACATGCAGCAGATGAAGGTGTCGCCCGACGCGCGCTACGAGCAGATGCTCGACGACTATCAGATGCTCACCCGCGAGCAGCTCATCTGCGGGACCCAGGTGCACGCCGAGATCACCGATCCGGACCTGGCGATCGCCGTCGCACACCGGCTGGCGCCGTGGCTGCCGCCGCTGCTGGCGCTCAGCTCCAGCTCCCCGTACTGGCTCGGCGCCGACACCGGTTACGCCAGCTACCGGACGCTGGTCTGGCAGCGCTGGCCCACCGCCGGGCCGGTGGCGAAGTTCGAGTCGGCCGCCGAGTACGAGGAGATGATCGAGGAGCTGATCCGGTCCGGTGTGATCAGCGACTCCGGGATGATCTACTACGACATCCGGCCGTCGGCGCACGTCCCCACCGTCGAGCTGCGGATCTGCGACTCCTGCCCACGCGTGGCCGACATTGTGCTGATCGCCGGGCTGTTCAGGGCGCTGGTGGCCAGAGAGCTGGCCGAGGTGCGCCGCGATCCCGACCGGGAGGTGCAGCTCGAGCCGGTGCGGGCCGCGCGCTGGCAGGCGGCGCGCTCGGGGCTGGAGGGCGAGCTGGTGGACCCCGTCGAAGGGGGGCCCGCGCCGGCCGGGCAGGTGATCTCCCGCCTGGTGGAGAGCCTGCGCCCGCAACTGGAGGAGTCCTCGGACTGGGAGCTCGTCTCCGGCCTGGCCGCCGAGGCGGTGGCCAGGGGCAGCTCGGCCGAGCGCCAGCGCCAGGCCTTCGCCCGCCGCGGCGACCTGGCCGACGTGGTCGACCTGCTGCTCGCCGAGACCCGGTCCGGCGGCCTGACGAGCGGGAAATCGGCCGCGTGAAGGCATCCATCGCGAAGTGCAGAGGTGACGTATGTGTGGGTTGAGCGGCGAGATCCGGTTCGACGGTGAGGAGGCGGACATCGGTGCCGTGGGACGGATGACCGAGACGATGCACGAACGGGGCCCGGACGGCTCCGGTCTGTGGTCGCTCGGCCCGGTCGCCCTCGGCCACCGCCGCCTGAAGATCATCGACCTTTCGGACAAGGCCGCCCAGCCCATGGTGGACGGCGAACTGGGGCTGGCGGCGGTGTTCAACGGCTGCCTGTACAACTACCGCGAGCTGCGCCAGGAGCTGCGCGGCGCGGGCTACCGGTTCTACTCCACCTCCGACACCGAGGTGCTGGTGAAGGCCTTTCACCGGTGGGGTGCGAGCTGCGTCGAGCGGTTCAAGGGCATGTTCGCCTTCGCCGTCGCCGAGCGCGACACCGGCAGGCTCACCCTGGGCCGCGACCGGCTCGGCATCAAGCCGATGTACCTGACCCGGAACGGCGATCGGCTGCGCTTCGCCTCCACACTGCCCGCGCTGCTCGCCGGCGGCGGCTTGGACACCGGCATCGACCGGGTGGCCCTGCACCACTACATGACCTTCCACTCGCTGGTGCCCGGCGAGCGCACCATCCTCTCGGGCGTGCGCAAGCTGCCCGCGGCCACCGTACGGACCATCGAGGCCGACGGCACCAGCACCGACCTGCGCTACTGGGACCCGGACTACACCCGCTCCGCGCTGTCGGAGCACGCCGGGCTGAGTGCCGCGCAGTGGCGCGAGGCGGTGCGGGAGTCGCTGCGCGCGGCCGTCCGACGGCGGATGGTGGCGGACGTGCCCGTGGGCGTGCTGCTGTCCGGCGGGCTGGACTCCAGCCTGATCGTCGCGCTGCTGGCCGAGGAGGGACAGGAAGGGCTGGCCACCTTCAGCATCGGGTTCGAGTCCGCCGGGGGTGAGCGGGGCGACGAGTTCGCCTACTCCGATCTGGTCGCGCGGCGGTTCGGCACCGACCACCACCGCATCCGCATTCCGGACGGCCGCCTGCTGTCCGGGCTGGAGCAGACGGTGCTGGCGATGAGCGAGCCGATGGTCAGCCACGACTGCGTCGCCTTCCACCTGCTGTCGCAGGAGGTCGCCCAGCACGTCAAGGTCGTGCAGTCCGGGCAGGGCGCAGACGAGGTGTTCGCGGGCTACGACTGGTTCCCGCCGCTGGCCGGCGTACCGCGCGAACAGGCCGCGCCGACGTACCTGAAGGAGTTCGCCGACCGCCCGCACCAGGCGCTCGCGGACATTGTGACGCCCGAGCACCTGCTGGAGCGGGACGCCAGCGGCGACTACATCCGCGAGCACCTGGCCCGGCCGGGCGCGGACACCGCGCTCGACGCGGTGCTGCGCCTGGAGACCACCGCCATGCTTGTGGACGACCCGGTCAAACGGGTCGACAACATGACGATGGCCCACGGCCTGGAGGCGCGTACGCCGTTCCTGGACCACGAGCTGGTCGAGCTGGCCGCAGCCTGCCCCGCCGAGCTCAAGCTGGCCGGCGGAGGCAAGGGCGTGCTCAAGGACGCCGCGCGCGAGATCCTGCCCGCCGAGGTGGTCGACCGGCCGAAGGGCTACTTCCCGGTGCCCGCCATCCGGCACCTCGACGGGCCCTTCCTCGAGCACGTCCGCGACGCGCTCACCAGCCCCGCCGCCCGCTCGCGCGGGCTGTTCAAGCAGTCGTACGTGGACCGCCTGCTCGCCGACCCCGACCGGGACAGGACCACGACCGGCGTCAACTCGCTGTGGCAAATCGGACTCCTGGAGCTATGGCTGCAAGCTCACGACGTGTGACGATCGGGCCCCACACGCACCTGCCGTCGCGGGCGAGCCTTACGGCGTGGAGCTGCTGGACACCGGCCCTGGCGCCGGACGGCGGCTCCGTCGCCTTCGGCAGCGACCTGGACGGCTCGCCCCGCGTGTGGATCCGGCCGCTGCGGCCCGAGGCGCCCGCCAGGCCGGTCGACACCGGCCCGCACCCGGTCGTGGACGTGCACTGGGCGCCGACCGGCGGCCGGCTTGCCGTGCAGCTCGCACCCGGCGGCGGCGAGCACACGCAGGTCTGGACCGTCCGGCCGGACGGCGGCGACCTGCGCCCGCTCGCGGCGCCACCGGGCGGGTCCGCGTCGTTCGTGCGCTGGACCGGGCGGGGCGAGGTGCTCCTGGTCGCCGAGACGGACGCTTCCGGCCGGGCCGAGGCGGTGCTCGCCGACGCCGGCACCGGAGGCCGCCAGGTCGTCGCGGCGGGCACGCTGCTGCGCCCGGCCGCCGTCAGCCGGGACCACGCCACGCTGCTGCTGCGGCGTGGCCCGCGCGGCGCCCGCCGCATGTCGCTGCACGACGTCCGGCACGGCGAGCGGGAGCTGCTGTCGGAGCTGCCCGGCTCCACCGACTACGGCATCCTGTCGCCCGACGGCGGCACCGCCTACCTGCTGTCGGACGCCGGCCGCGACCGGGCGGCGCTGCTGGCCGTGCACCACGACGGCGCCGCCGAGGTGCTGGCCGAGCGGCCGGGAGCGGACCTGGACCAGTTCGCGCTCAGCGCCGACGGGCGCCGCGCCGTCCTGGTGTGGAACGAGCTGGGCCGCTCCGAGCTGGACCTCGTCGATCTCGGCACCGAGACGGTGGTGCACCTGCCGCAACTGCCCGCCGACGTCGTCACCTCGATCCGGATGGCGCTGGACGGCGGCCGGGCGGTCCTCGCCGCGGAGGGGCCAGGGCGCCCGTCGCAGGTGTTCCTGTGCGATCTCCAGAACGGCGCCTTCGAGCCGGTGGCCGGCGAGGGGCTGCTGCCCGACGCGGCGCGGGCGGAGCCGGTGCGCTTCCCCGCACGCGACGGGCTGGAGCTGACGGGGTGGCTGTACCGGCCACCGGACGCCTCGGGGCGGGCGCCGTACGTCGTCTTCCTGCACGGAGGCCCGGAAGACCAGGAGCGCCCCACCTTCAACCCGCTCTTCCAGCACCTGCTCGCCTCGGGCATCGGGGTGTTCGCGCCGAACGTGCGCGGCTCGTCCGGGTTCGGGCGGGCCTTCAGGGAGGCCGACGACCGCGAGCGCCGCTTCCGGGCGATCGACGACGTGGCCGACTGCGCCGCGGAGCTGGACCGGCTCGGACTCGCCGACCCGCGGCGGATCGCCTGCATGGGCTGGTCGTACGGCGGCTATCTGACGCTGGCCGCCCTGGTAGCCCATCCCGCGCTCTTCCGGGCGGGCGTGGACGTGTGCGGCATCGCCGACTTCGAGACCTTCTACGCCCGCACCGAGCCATGGATCGCCGCGGCGGCCGTCAGGGAGTACGGCCATCCGGATGCCGACCGCGACCTGCTGCGGGCCCTGTCGCCGCTGCGCTCCCTCGACCGGGTCCGGGCCCCGCTCCTGGTCGTGCACGGCGCCCGCGACACCAACGTCCCCCTCCACCAGGCCGAACAGGTGATAGAGGCGGCCGCGGCGCTCGGCCTGCCCTGCGACCACCTGGTGTTCGAGGACGAGGGGCACGAGATCCGCCGGGTCTCCAACAGGGTCGCCTACATCACCACCGTCGTGCACTGGCTGGCGGAGCACCTGATCACCCGTTGACAGGGGCCGCGCCGGTGCCCTGGTGTTCGGGGCTGGACCATCGCCCGTCCAGCCGGATGCCGGTTTACTGGGTGACATGTCTCCTTCATCGATCCTCGTCACCGGTGGCACCGGCAAGACGGGGCGGCGGGTGGCCGCCCTGCTGGATCGCCGTGGCGTGCCCGCACGGGTGGCGTCTCGGTCGGGCCCGGCGCGATTCGACTGGGCCGACGAGACGACCTGGGAACCGGCGCTGGCCGGAGTCGGCGCCGTCTATCTGGTCGACTCCCAGGGCGCGGGCGCCGTGGCAGAGGTGCGTGCCTTCGCCGGGCTGGCCGTCGCGCGCGGCGTGGACCGGCTGGTCCTGCTGTCGGCCAGGACCTGGGCCGAGATGGGTGACCCGGCCGGGCTCGCCGTCGAGAACGCGGTGCGCGAAACGGGAGTGGCCTGGACGATTCTGCGGCCGTCCTGGTTCGCCCAGAACTTCAGCGAGGACCCACTCATCGCCGGTCCGGTGGCCCAAGGGGATCTGCGGCTACCCGCCGGTGAGGGGCACGAGCCGTTCATCGACGCCGAGGACATCGCCGAGGTCGCGGTCGCCGCCCTGACCGGCGACGGTCACGCAGGAGAGATCTACGAGCTGTCCGGCCCCAGAGCGCTGACCTGGGGCCAGGCCGTGGCCGAGATCGCCCGCACGACCGGCCGCGCCGTACGCTTCACGCCGATCAGCGACGAGCAGTACCGCGCCGACCTCGCCGCGGCCGGGCTTCCGGACGACTACGCCGAGATCACCTCGGCGCTGTTCGCGCACATCCGCCACGACCGTGGCGCCGCGCTCTCGGACGGCGTGCAACGCGCCCTTGGTCGCGAACCCGCCGACTTCGCCTCCTACGCCCGACGCCTGGCACACGCAGCGGATGTCTGACCGCTCACGCCGCCCTGGCCCGTGCGGGGCCGCGCTCCCCGGCGAGCGCTCCTGGTGAACGTCGAGGAGCGCACCATACAAGCAGCCCCCAGCCCCTCGGAGGCCGGTCGAGCAGCGCCGTCGGAGCCGATGGCGGTCGCCCTCTCGCGTCACGCCCCTGCCGTCGTGATCCGGGCGTCGATGGAGGACGAGGACGAGGTCGAGGCCGAAGGTGAAGCGGTCCAGCGCCCGTTGCAGCGTGTAGGGCAGCGTGGAGTCCGACACGGCGAATGCGCCGGCCTCGCCCAGTGCGGCGAGTCGCGGGAAGCGGCCGTTCATGCGCTCGCCCAGCATCGGGGCGCGTCGCCCGCCCAGCGCCTGCCCGCGCTGGTCTACCTCGCCGAACTGCGGGTTCGCACCGGCCGGGACGACCTCGCGGCCGCGCTGCTCGCCGAAATCGGCGCGCTGGACCTGACCGCGGCCGACCGGGAGACCCTCACCACCGACCTGGCGACCGCGGCCGAACTGGCCGCCGATCTCGGATGAGAACGTGGCGGCGGCCGGCCGTGAACCAGAGGATCAGAGCGGAAGTTCCCCCACGACCTCGCCGTAGAGGACCTCGCCGGTGGGCTTGAAGCCAAGCCTCAGGTAGAACGCCTCCGGCCCGCCCTCACCCTGCTCCCACAGGACCGTGACCCGCCGGTGGCCGCGCCGCTGGGCCTCCTCGCACAGGGCGTGCACGGCGAAGCGGCCGTAGCCTTTGCGCTGCTCGTGCGCGGCGACGTTGAGCCGCCAGATGCCGCAGCGGAAGGCGTCGACCTCGTTGTCAGGGTCGAAGTTGCCCATGATGAACGCGACGGCGCGATCACCGTCGTAGACCAGGCGCGGCCAGGCGGTGTGCCGGGACGCGTAGGCCTCGGCGAGTGAGGCCATCACAGGGGCGACGAAGGGCTCCTGCTCCGGGCTCACCCTGATGTCGACGGCAGTGGAGAGATTCTCCGGCGTGATCTCTTCGAGTCGGGGCACGGCGACAAGGTAGCGCAGCGCGATGGCCGCCAGAAGCCTCGGCGGCGCGAGCTAGGCTGGCACCTCGTGGAGGATCTTCCGGAGGGCTTCGACGAGGACCGCCTGCGAGCCGGACTGCGGGGCTTCGGCTTGCACGCCACGACCATCGGCTACGCCCCGGTCGGCTTCGGCGACTACCACTGGACCGTCACCGACGCCGCAGGTGAGAGATGGTTCGCCACGGTCGCCGACCTGGACCACAAGGAGCACTGCGGGCAAGGGGCCGTGGCGGCGCTGGCCGGCCTGCGGCGGGCCATGGAGACCGCGGCGGTCCTGCGCGAGCGCGACGGGCTCTCCTTCGTGGTGGCGCCTTTACGCGCGCCGAGCGGCGAAACGGTGGTGCCGCTCGACGCCCGCTACGGGCTGAGCGTCTTCCCGTACCTGCCCGGCACGGCCGGGGAGTTCGGCCAGGAGCAGACACCGGAGGAGCGGGGGATGGTCCTCGACCTGCTGGCCGACCTGCACAGTCGCACTCCGCCGGAGCCGGTCCCGGCCATCGCGCCCGCCCTGCCGGGGCGGGCCGGGCTCGAAGCCGCCCTGTCCGAAGCGGCGACGACCTGGCGGGGCGGTCCCTTCTCCGAGCCCGCCCGCGGGCTCGTCGCCGCCCACGCCACCGCCCTGCGCGCCCGCCTGCGGGACTTCGACCGGCTGGACGGCGACGTCCGCGGCCGGGGCGCCGCCCTGGTGGTGACGCACGGCGAGCCGCATCCCGGCAACCTCCTGCTGGGTGACGGCGGCTATCTGCTGGTCGACTGGGACACCGTCGGCCTCGCCGTCCCCGAGCGCGACCTGTCCGTCGTGTCCGCCGACCCCGCCGCCTTCGCCCGCTACACCGAGACGACCGGGCACGCCGTCGACCCGGCCGCCGTCGAGCTCTACCGCCTGCGCTGGGCTCTGTCCGACGTGGCCGACTTCGCCGCCTGGTTCCGCGCCCCGCACACCCGCAATCCCGACACCGAGACGGCCTGGCAGGGCCTCACCCGGACGGTCGAGCACCTCGCCGGGGGGAGCGCAGGCCCGAGATGACCATGTGGATCAGCAACTCGTAGCTCTGGTCCAGCTCCTCGGGCCGCTGGAAGGCGCCCGCCGCCTCCAGCATCCCGAACCCGTGGGTGGCCGCGCGCAGGCAGCGCGCCGCGTGGATCGCCTCGGACCCCTCCAGGTCGTACGCGCGCAACGCGGCGAGCATGATGCCCACGAGGCGCTCGAGCTAATGCCATTAGCCGACGCGGTCAACCCGCCTGGAAGGCCACGTCGCCTGCCGCCGCTCGGCTCGCCAGGCCGACTGTCCGGAATTCGGGTGAAATGATGGGGTCACTCCCGCCATGTAGGTGATGTTCGCATCTCGTACTGACGAAGGAGACCAGCCGTGGGAACCGCCCGTGGATGACGACGACGGTGAGGCGGCCCGGTTCGAGGCCGTCTACCGGGAGACGTACGACCAGATCGCGGCCTACGCCGCGCGCCGCTGTGAATCGCCGCAGGACGCGGCCGACGTCGTGGCCGACACCTTCGCCATCGCCTGGCGCCGGATGGGCGACCTGCCCCGGGGACGGGAGGCCAGGCTCTGGCTGTTCGGCGTGGCGCGCAGGGTGCTGGCCGACCACCGGCGCAGCGCCGTCCGGCGTCGCAGCGTGGAGCTCGACGCCGAGATAGCCGACCTGTACGGGGACGCTCCTGACAGCGGGGTCGAGCTGAGCGCGGTCGCCCAGGTGTTCCGCACCCTGTCCGACGATGACCGCGAGATCCTCTCGCTGGTCGCCTGGGAAGGCCTGGAACGCGAGGAGATCGCCACGATGCTCGGCCTTTCACGCAACGCCGTGCGCATCAGGCTCTATCGAGCCCGCAGGCGCTTCTCGCGCGCCCTCGACGAAGCCAGTGTCCGGTACACCCACGAAACCCGGATGGTCCCGGCCAGGAGGTCGCTATGAGAGACGTCGACGAGCTGCTGAGGCCGCTGGCCCGGGTCGAGCCGGGACGGCCGGACAGCAAGGCGTCCGGCGCGGGGGCTCGGGCGCTGCTGGCCTCGGTCACAGCCCACGAGCGCGATGCCGTTCCCGCCGCGCCGAGGGGCCCGCGCCGGCTCGTGCTGCGGACGGCCTCCGCGGCCGTGCTGACGGCGGGCCTGGTGATGGGGGTCGTGCTGGGGCCGAGCCTGCTGGGCGGAGGTGGCGAGGCGATCTCCTACGCCAACGCCGCGGTGGAGATCCACCGGGAAGGCGACCAGTTCGTCGCCCGCATCAAGGACCCGTTCGCCGACCACGACGAGTACACCGAGGCGTTCCACGCGGTGGGCCTGAGCATCAGGCTGCGCCCGGTGCCGGTCTCACCGGGCGGTGTCGGCGAGATCCTCGGCATGATGATCTCGGCCGGGGACACGCCCGCACCGGAGATCAAGACCGAACCCGAGGGCCCACTGATCGGAGGCGTCAGGCTGTCGATGGACACGGTGCCCAAGGGATGCCGGCCGGGACAGGACGGCGACTGCGTCATGGTGATGCGCGTCCCAGCCGGTTTCACCGGTGACGTGGATGTCCGGCTGGGACGCCAGGCGAAGCCGGGGGAGGAGTACGCGAACTTCGACTCGGCCATGGCGCCGGGCGAGATGTTCGACGGTGTCCGGCTCCGGAACGGCCGCCCGGTGGACGACATCCTGGCCGAGGCGCGCGAGCGCGGCCTGACCGCGACGTTCAGCCTGATCAGGATGGACGAGCGAACCGGCGCCATGACCTCCTTCGAGCCGCTCCCCGCGGATCAGGTCGGACCCGGTTGGACCGTCTGGAACGCCTGGCAGGTGAAGGCCGGAGTCATCAGGTTGCTCGTCACACCCGGACGCCTGCCCGAGAACCCCTTCTACAACGGCAGCGCGCCACCCCCCACCTCCTGACCGACCTCAGGCCGGCACGCCGGCCGGAGTCGATGACGGGCCGGTGAGCCGGCCGTGCAGGCGCCGCGCCTGCCGCACCAGCTCACTGCCGCGCCCCCGGCCCGCCAGCTCGGCGACAACCGCGAGCTCGCCCCGCGCGTCCGCCCACTCGGCCACCTCTGCCGCGAACGTCATCAGCCGGGTGTGCGCGGTCGTGGCCCGCTCGCCCGGCCCCGGCAGGTAGGCCGTCAGCAGGCCCGCCATCACCTGCCACACCTCCCGGTGCGCGCCGTTCTCGGCCGCCTCGCGCAGCGCGGCGAGGGCGCCGGACGGGCCGCCCTCGTCCCGCCGGAGCAGGACGGCCAGCTGCCTGCCGAGCTCCTCGCCCGGCAGGTCGCCGGTGGCGGCCAGGCGCAGCAGCGGGCCCACGGCTCCGCCGTCGGGTCCGATGAGCAGGTAGTAGGCCAGCAGCAGCGCCAGGCCGGGCCCTCCGGGCCCCTCGGCTGCGGCGAACAGGTCGAGGTCCTTGTACGAGGGGCTGGTCAGCGGCCAGTACGACTTCAACGCGTACACGCACCGGGCGGCGGCCAGCTCCCGGTGCCCGGCGAGGACGGCGAGCAGCTGCTCGCTCGACTCGTCCTGAAAGCGAGGAGTGAGGAGATCGCCCAGCACCTGCTCATACTCAGGCCCCGGCACGAACTCGGAGTCGATGCGGGTGTCGCCCTCGTGGGCCGTCCACCGCAGCACCACCTGCGGCTCGGCGGGCCGTTCGGCGAGCCACCGGGCGACCTGGCGTCCCGCCTCCCCGGTCAGCCGCGCCGCCCGCGCGGCGACCTCGCCGGTGACGGTGCGGCGCAGCCGCAGCAACGCCTGCCGCAGGTCCAGCGGCAGCGCGGCCACGCCCGCGCGCTCGTAGCCTTCCAGCCGTTCGACCAGGGCCTCCGGGTCGAGCAGGCCGTTGGCATGGGTGGGGGTGCTCAGCAGGCACGGCGGCAGCCGCCCCGCCACCAGCGCCTGGTAGGCCTCGGCGTAGCGGAAGAGCGGCATGAGCTTCCAGAGAGGGCCATGGGTCATGGCGGGAACCCACGTGCCGGCGGCTGAACGATCGGCGTCCGGGTGGGTCAGCTCCCGGGCCATCGCCGCGGCCCAGTCGGCGCTCGACCACGACCATTCCAGGCGGCGGTCACCCGTGTGGCGTGCCGCGAGCGGAGCCAGGGCGGTGATCAGCCGGTCCCGCTCCTGCCCGCGCCCGGCCGCCAGCCGCACGAAGCCGTCCAGCCAGATCTCGGAACTCAGCCAGTCGTACTCGGACAGGTGGAGCCGCACCAGCTTCTCCGGGTCACGCACCGGCGGCGGCATCCTCGGGGGCTCGGGCACGGGCGGGAGCGGCGACGGGAGGAAACGCGTCGGCTCCGGCTCGGCCGCCGCCTCGCCGCCGAAGGCCGCCGCCAGCTCCGCGCCCTGCCGGGCGGGCAGCATCGCGACGGCGTCCCTGATCGTCTCGGCCCCGAGCGGGCTGAACCGTCCCGCGTGCTTGACGGCCAGTTTCACCGCGCGCTCCCGGGCGTCGGCCGACTCGCACACCAGCGCGGTGGCCAGCGCGGGCGCGTAGGCGTCGAGGTCCCCGGCGGGATCCTTCAGCAGGCGGTCGAGCCAGGCCAGCCCGGCGCGTACGAGCTTGCCCTCGCTGCGGAACAGCAGTCCCTCGACCGCCTCGCCGGCCTGCTCGGGCGGCACCGGCCCCAGGCGGCGGACCTGCTTGAGCGCGAGGTCGGCGACGTTCGCGGGAGCGGAGGGGAGCAACGCGAGGTAGTCGCGCAGGTGCGGTGCGACCTCTTCTCCGGTCGGATCGAGCAGCTCGTGCAGGCGCAGGAAGAACCGCTGGTCGGCCGCCTGACCGCCGCGCAGGAACCGGGTCCGGCAGCCGGCGAGCAGGCTCTCGCGCCCGATCCTGCCGGCGTCGGCCAGCTCGCCCAGGGCGGCGGCCCAGTGCCGGTCGTCACGCAGGAGCCTGCCCGCGCCTTCGGCCTCGAACAGCCTCGGCGCCATCACGTCCAGCAGCGGGTCGGCGGCCAGGTCCGCGGCAGGGGTGGTCGCGATCCAGGCGAGCGTGAGCGGGTCGTGCTCGGGCGGTGTGACTCCGATGCCGCGAAGCAGCTCCAGGGTCAGCCTCACCCGCTTGTCGGCCGGCGGGCGCGAGCTTCGCAGCCGCAACGCCAGCCGTACGGCGAGATCCTCCTGCCAGGCGGCGGGCCTGGCGGCCACGACGCGGACGATCAGCGGGACATCGTCGGCCTCGGGCGGCTCCCAGCCGCGCTCGAGGTCACGCTTGTTGAGCCAGGCCGCGACGCCCGCCGCTCCGGAGATGGCGCCCGCACCCGCGACCCGCATGGGCTCGATCCAGCGGCTGCCGATCTCCTGGGTGACGTGGCTGTACATCTCGGGCATGTCGTAGACCGATCGGCCCATCCGCTGCGCCCGATCCTGGAGTGCCGCCCACCGGGCCTGGCGCTCCAGCTCTCGCTCACCGTCCCTGCGCTCTCCGGCCTCGCGTGCGATCGGCAGGTAACCGGGCAGCTCGCGCGCCACCTCGCGCCGCTGCGCGTCGTCGAATCCCGCGACCAGTGTCGCGACGGCGGCGGCGTCCTCTGCGTCTATCGCCGCGCGTACGTGATCCCAAGCGTTTGTCATGATCGGGACGATAGGGGGGTGCTCCGACAATCCGCCCCCGGGTCATGCCCCACAGCATCCGCTCGGCCCGGTCGACGATGACGGCGCGCACGGATCGCCGGATCGATGGTGTTGGCACCACCGAAATCTAGGCGATCTGCAATGCATCGGCAGGTGCCGGACACTGACCACTGTGTCCGGCACCTGCCCCTAGGAGATCCTGTGACACAGCGAGATCGCTCGACGGCTACGACCCCGATGAGCGGACCGTCGCCGAGGTGGTGGCGGAAGCCCGCAGGAGAGGGTTGCGGGTCACCTTCCAGATCATCGAGCCGCAGAGTGACGGTTTCTCCGTGGATCCCGACAGGCAGTCGGCCGAGGTCGGCGACCACTGGATCGTCTGGGCCGCCGAGCCCGAGCGGGTCGGCACGGTGAGGCTGCTGGTGTCGGAGAAGCGATTGGCGAAGAACCCCGTCACCGGGGATTAGGTTGACATGCAGCCGTTCGGCTGCCTATTGTTCAGGCAGCCGAACGGCTGCATATAAGGGATGGCAGATGGACGAGGTGTTCAAGGCGCTGGCCGACGCCAGCCGCCGGCGGCTGCTGGACCGCCTCAACTCCCGCAACGGGCAGACCCTGCGCGAGCTGTGCGACGGGCTCGACATGGCGCGCCAGTCGGTCAGCAAGCACCTGGCGGTGCTGGAGACCGCAGGCCTGGTGACGTCCGTGCGTCAGGGCAGGGAGAAGCTGCACTACCTCGACGCCGCGCCGATCAACGCAATCGCCGATCGCTGGATCAGCTGCTACGACCGCGAGCGGGCCGGGGCGCTCGCCGACCTCAAGACCGCACTGGAGCAGGAACCGATGGAAACCTCCGCGTTCGTCTACACCACCTACATCAGGACCACGCCCGAACGCCTCTGGCAGGCGCTGACCGACCCGGCGTTCACGCGCCGCTACTGGGGGGTCGCCCTCGAATCGGACTGGCGGGCCGGGTCGGCGATGACGTGGCGGCAGGAAGGCGTCACGATCGCCGACCCCGGCCAGGTCGTCCTGGAGTCGGAGCCCGGCCGCCGGCTGTCCTACACCTGGCACACGTTCACGCCCGAGTTCGCCCAGGCCGTCGGCCTGAGCGAGGAGGTCCTGGCCAAGCTGGCCGCCGAAGGCCGGTCGAAGGTGACGTTCGACCTCGAACCGCACGGCGACACGGTCAAGCTGACCGTCGTCCACGACGGCTTCGACCCCGGCAGCACGGTGCGCGAGATGGTCGGTCAGGGCTGGCCCGAGCTGCTGTCCAGCCTCAAGACCCTGCTCGAAACCGGCGCCCCCCTCGCCGCGGAAGCCGCACAGGCCGGCGCGTGACCGCGCGCCTCACCCGGCTCCGCTCCGGTCAGTTCGGGAGCTGGAGCCGCATGGCGGGGTCGCCCGTGCGGTCGAACCCCAGCGAGCGGTAGAGCGGCTCGCCCTCCTCGGACGCGCGCAGGAAGACCGTCGCGATGCCGCGGTCGCGGTACCAGCCGAGCAGGGCCGTCACGCACTGCCGCGAGTAGCCGCGTCGCCGCTGGTCCGGGTCGGTGGCGACGCTGTAGACGTAACCGCACGTCCCGGCGGGGTTGCCCGGCCCGCCGAGCCGCTGGTCGACGGCGCCGACCGCGCAGGCGGCCAGCGCGCCCGGCCGGTCGGGCCGGTCCACGACGAAGGCGGCCATGGTCGTATCCGGCTCGTCCAGCCGGGCCCTCAGCATGTCGGCCGCCGCCTGCCGCCAATCCTCGCCGACCGGCTCCCGCCCGCTCATGTGAGCGAGCAGCACGGCCCGCAGCCGCACCAGCTCCTCGGCGTCCGCCGCCGTCGCCCTCCGCGCTTCACCCATCGGCGAGATGTTAGTCGCGGCCGCCGTGCAGGGACAACGGCTGATCATGGCTGCCTCGATCGACTCGACCGTCGCGGTGTTGATCTCGTGATGCATCCCGAAGTCGTCGCAGCCGAGGATGAGCACCCGGGCGTCCGGCGGGAAACCGGGCAGTTCGTTCGAGGTGACGTTCAACCCACCGGCATGTCGCCGTAGATCCGGCCGTTTCCCGTTCGTGTAGAGGGTGACAGGACGACCCAGCGGAGGAGAACACCCATGACCGAACCTCGAATCCTGCTGACCGACCTCGTGATCGGCGAGTCGCCCCGCTGGCACGAGGACCGGCTCTGGCTCTGCAACTGGGGGGCGCACGAGATCATCGCCGTCGACCTCGACGGCGCCAGCGAGGTCGTCACCCGCGATCCGGAGATCAGCCCGCACTCCATCGAGTGGCTGCCCGACGGCCGCCAGCTGATCGTGCCGAAGAACGCCGAGCCCAAGAGGCGTCTCCTGCGCCGGGAGCCCGACGGTTCGCTGGTCGGTCACGCCGACCTGAGCGGCCTGCCCAGCGGGTTCAACGAGATCGTCGTCGACCACCGCGGCAACATCTACGTCAACGGCGCCGACTTCGACTTCCTGGCCTTCCTCGAACGTCTCCAGAGCGAGGGCCCCGACGCGATGCGTGCCCCGATGCGGGAAAGGCCGGACTTCGTCCCCGGGTACATCGCGCTGATCACCCCCGACGGCACGGCCCGCGTGGTCGCCGAGGGCATCGAGTTCCCCAACGGGATGGTGGTGACTCCCGACAACGCCACGCTGATCATCTCGGAGTCGTTCGCCGGCAGGCTCACCGCCTTCGACATCGCCGCCGACGGCGGCCTGTCGAACCGCCGGGTCTGGGCCGACGGCCTCGGCCCCGACAGCATCTGCCTCGACGCCGAGGGCGCCGTGTGGACGTCCACCGCCGAGAACGAGTGCGTACGGGTCCGCGAAGGCGGCGAGGTGCTGCAACGGATCGAGCTCGACCGCGGCCCGTTCGCCTGCATGCTCGGCGGCCCCGACCGCAGGACGCTGTTCATCCTGGCGGCCCGGTGGAACCCGGCGGACCCGTTCGGCGGGCCCAGGACCGGCCAAGTGCTCGCCGTCCCCGCGCCCGCGCCGGGCGCCGGCCGCCCCTGACGCGCCGCACGCCGATCGGCCGGGGGTGCCTGGCGCGCCTTCGGCCGCCTGCCCGCCGCCCGGATGGCGGGCGCGACATGAAGAGAGCCCGGCGAGGCGGGTCTCCTCGCCGAGCTCTCGCGGGCCCCCGTCAGGCTCGATCGGTCAGCGGACCATGTCGCCGCCAACGGCCGCGGACCGTCCGTGGTTCTTGTCCACCGCAAGTCCATGCTGGCCTGACGCCCTGGACAGAACCTTGTTGAATCCTTGTCGCCCGTCTGTTCTGCTGTCTTCTGGGGACCCGACGAGAAGGCGGAGTGGTGCATGGCCGAGTTCCGGCTGCTGGGTCCGATGGAGATCAGCACGGCGGGCGGCCCCCTGGACCCCGGCCCGCCCCAGCGCCGCGCCGTGCTCGCCGCGCTGCTCGTCGACGCGGGCCGGCCGGTCTCGGTGGAGAGGCTGATCGACCGGGTCTGGGACGGCGAGCCGCCGCCCAAGGCGCGCGAGACGTTGTACGCGCACATCACCAGGGTGCGCGCCATGCGGCTGGGGGTGGCACGCCTGCCGTCCGGATACGTGCTCGACGTCGACAGGAACGACGTCGACCTCCACCGGTTCCGCGACCTGCTCGACCGGGCCAGGGAGCCGGACGTCGCCGACGCCGAACGGGTCGCGATGCTGCGCCGGGCCATCCACCTGTGGCGGGGGACCCCGCTGGCGGAGCTGCCCTCCCAGTGGGCCTCACAGGTGCGAGAAGGGCTCATCCGGCAGCGGATCGGCGCGCTGACGCTGTGGGCGCGGGCCGAGACCCGGCTGGGCAGGCCCGACGTGGTGATCGACCGGCTGCGCGACGCGGTCGCCGAGCACCCGCTGGCCGAGTCGCTGGCCGGTGAGCTGATCCGGGCGCTGTGCCTGGGCGGGCGCACCGCCGAGGCGCTGGACTGCTACGCCATGACCCGCCGCCACCTGATCGACGAGCTGGGCGCCGAGCCGGGGCCCGAACTGCGCGCCCTGCACCTGGCGGTGCTGCGCGGCTCTGTCGGCCGCCCGGAGGCCGCGCCGGGCGCCGCGCGGGCGGTCCCGGCCCAGTTACCGGCCGACGTGCCGGCGTTCACCGGACGGGCGGTAGAGCTGTCGGAGCTGTCGGAGCTCCTCATCGGGCCGGGGAGGGAGTCGGCGGTGGTGATCACCGCGCTGTCCGGCACCGCCGGGGTGGGCAAGACCGCCCTCGCCGTACGCTGGGCGCACCAGGCGCGCGAGGCGTTCCCGGGCGGGCAGCTCTACGTGAACCTGCGCGGCTACGATCCCGAGCAGCCCGTGGCGCCGGCCGACGCGCTCGCCGGGTTCCTGGCGGCACTCGGGGTGAGCGGGCAGGAGATCCCGCTCGACCTGGAGGAGCGGGCCGCGCGCTACCGGACCGAGCTCAGCGGGCGGCGGGTGCTGATCGTCCTGGACAACGCCTCGTCGGTGGAGCAGGTCCGCCCGCTGCTGCCGGGCACACCGGCCTGCGCGGTACTGGTGACCAGCCGGGACTCCCTGGCCGGGCTCGTGGCCGTGCACGGCGCCCATCGGCTGACCATCGGAGCGCTGCCCCCCGCCGACGCGATCGCCCTGCTGGGGACCCTCATCGGGCGGCGGGCCGGGGCGGCGCCCGAAGCCGTCGCGGTGCTGGCCGAGCAGTGCGCGCGGCTGCCGCTGGCGCTGCGGGTGGCCGCCGAGCTGGCCGTCGCCCGGCCCGCCGACTCGCTGCGGGCGCTGGTCGAGGAGCTGGCCGATCACCGGCGGCGGCTGGACCTGCTCGACGCCGGAGGGGATTCGCGGGCCGCGGTCCGCGCCGTGTTCTCCTGGTCCTACCAGCGGCTGCCCGCCGCGGTCGGCCGCGCCTTCTGCCTGCTGGGCCTGCACCCCGGCCCCCACTTCGACGTGCAGGCCGCCGCGGCGCTGGCCGGCGAGCCGCCCGCCCGGGTCCGCCCCGTCCTCGACCACCTGGCCCGAGCGCACCTGATCCAACCGGCCCGCACCGGCCGCTACGCCATGCACGACCTGCTGCGCGCCTACGCCATCTGGCGGGCCGACGCCCAGATCAAGGACCTGGACCAGGAGGCCGCACGGGGCCGCCTGCTCGACCACTACCTGTCCGCCGCCGGGGTCGCGGTGGACTCGCTCTACCCGGAGAACCCCGCCCCGGCCGAGCGCTTGACCAGCGCCGACGCCCTGGCCTGGCTCGACACCGAACGCCCTGTCCTGCTGGCGGTGGCCGCGCGGGCCCGCTCGGTCCGGCTCGCCATGACCCTGCATCGTTACCTGGAGAGCGGCGGGCACTTCGCCGAGGCCCTCCTGCTCCACACCCGCGCCCACCAGGCGGCCCGGCAGGCCGGCGACCCGCGTGGCGAGGCCGACGTGCTCACCTGCCTCGGGGTGATCCACCGGCGTCTCGCCCAGTACGCGGACGCCGCCACCCACCACCACAGCGCCCTGGCCCTCTACCGGCGCATCGGCGACCGGATCGGCGAGGCCCGCAGCCTGACCAACATCGGCATCGTGCACGAGCTGCGCGGCCGGTACGACCAGGCCGCCGGCCACCACGAGCTCGCGGTGACCCTGTTCCGCGAGGGAGGCGACGGGGTGGGGGAGGCCGACGCCCTGAACAACCTGGGCATCGTGCGCGAACTGCTCAACGACTACACCGGTTCGGCGGCTCACCACCGGCAGGCCCTGGCCCTCTACCGCGAGCTGGGTCAGCGCAGCGGCGAGGCCAAGGCGCTGGGCAACCTCGGCATCGTGCACGCCAGGCTCGGTGACCCCGAGACCGCGGCCGACCACTACCGGCAGGCCCTCCTGATCTTCCGCGAGCTCGGCGTCCGCAGCGGCGAGGCGCACGCGCTCACCAACCTCGGCGACGCCCACACCCGGCTGGGCCGGTACGAGGCGGCCGCCGACCACCAACGACGGGCACTCGACCTGTTCAGGCGGATCGGCGAGCGGTACGGCGAGGCCGGCGCGCTCAACGGGCTCGGCGAGGCGCTGGCCGGCGGCGGGCAGGCAGGCGAGGCGATCGCCACGCACGCCGCCGCGCTGACCCTGGCGGGCGAGATCAGCGAGCACGAGGAGCAGGCCCGCGCCCACCTCGGCCTGGCGGAGATCCACCAGGCCGCGGGCCGCCCCGGCGAGGCCCGCGAACACTGGGCGGGCGCCCTGGCCATCTACACGGCGATCGGCTCCCCGCACGCCGCCGCCGTCCGCGACCGCCTGGCCGCACTCGACGGGTGACTCACCAGGTGACGTGCAGGGCCGCGGGCCCGACGTCCACCCCGCTGCGGACCCACTCGATCTGGTCGGCAGGCTGCTGGAGCTTGAGCCCGCGATCGTCTGGCCCGGATCTCCCGCTCCTGCAGGGCCAGATCGGCGTCGATCCCGGTCAGGATGCCGGGCAGCTCCATGGTCCGGTCGTCGGCGACGGCGTCCCGGGCCTCGTCCAGGCTCAGCCCGAGCTCGACGAGGCGGCGGACCCGCGCCAGGGCGACGGCATCCCGGATCCCGTACTCGCGGTAGCCGTTGGCGCGGCGCGACGGCTCGGGCAGGACTAGTG